>NZ_JADPJC010000108.1:0-235129 GCF_023073215.1 Bradyrhizobium sp. 35 | reverse complement strand
CCCACCATGCGCGGTTTCCTCCCTTGGAGGCTTTCGGACGCCGGCCGCCCGAATGTGCCGCGCCGTCAATCATGCGGCCGGCATCCGAAACCCTTCACAATTACGGAAGTCCCAAATTGGGCGCGGCGCTGGGCACTGATCGGGGCAGCGGTACCACTCCGTTTGATGATGCCGCGCTCCACGAAGTTCGCTCAAGCCGCTGGACGCCTCGCCTACGCCGTCCGCAACACCGGCGCCGGCGGCTGCGACGGCCGGATCAGCGCAAACGCGACCTGGATGATGCCGCCGGCCAGCCCCAGCGCGACGCCGATGCGCCAGGCCATCGTGTACGAGCCGAGCGCGTCGTAGAGCAGCCCGCCTCCGTAGGCACCGAGGAAGCTGCCGATCTGGTGGCTCATGAAGGCGAGGCCCTGGATCATCGCCTGCCAGCGCAGGCCGAACATCTCGGCAACCGCGCCCGCGACCAGCGGTCCGACACCCATCCACAGGAAGCCCATGATTGCGCCGAACAGCAAGGTCGAGGCAGGCGTCGCCGGCAACATGAAGTACCAGGCCAGCGCCAGCGAGCGCAGGACGTAGATGCCGCCGAGCAGCGCCAGCTTGTTCCAGCGCTGGCCGGCCCAGCCGAAGAACAGCGAGCCGAGCACGTTGAAGCCGCCGATCATCCCGAGCGTCTGCGCGCTCAGCATCGGATCGAGGCCGCAGATCGCGAGATAGGACGGCAGGTGCGTGGTGAGGAACACGAGCTGCATGCCGCAGACGAGATAGGCGCAGGTCATCACCACGAAGGACGCATTGCCGAAGGCGGTCTTCGCTGCAATCATCGCCGTGGCATCGACGATCTCGTCAGTCGCGGGCTTCGGCAGCGGGACCGCGTCGACGCGCCCGGCATACCAGGCCGCCGGGATCATCAGCACCGACATCACCACGAAGCCGGCCAGCCCAATGCGCCAGCCAAAGCCCTCGTTGAGCATCTGCCCGATCGGCGCTGACAGCAGCGCGCCGAGCGAGCCCGCGCCGGAGACGATGCCGAGCACGGTGGAACGCACCGTCGCGGGCACCGCGCGCGCCGCCACCGACATCGCGATTGCCGCCGCGGTGCAGGCGAGCGAGGTGCCGATCAGCACGCCGGCGCCGATCATGATGGCGACGAGACCGTTCGCGGTTGCCATCAGCACCAGGCCCGCGATGTACATGAACGAGCCTGCGATCATGATCGGACGGAAGCCGTAGCGCGTGGTCATTGCCCCGGCGAGCGGCTGGAGAAAGCCCCAGGCGAGGTTCTGCACGGCCAGCGCCAGCGTGAAATCGGAGATCGACAGATGGATGTCGTGGGTCAGCGGCTGCATGAAGATGCCGAGGCTCTGCCGCAGCCCCATGCTCAGCGTCAGCATGATCGAGGCGCCGATCAGGATGGGCAATGTCGGGCGCAGGACCTGCAACAGGGGCATTTTTGTCTCCCTCATCGGCGCGGCGCGAGCGCCGTCGTCTGCAATATCAGTTGATTTTGGTTACACAGACCTGTGTACTTAGGCTATGAATAGCGTGCGCTGTCAAGCAAACAGGACATTCACCGCCGCATGGCTCCCCCGCCCGCCCCACAGACGATGAAAGAGCGGATTCTCGAGACCGCCGACAAACTGTTCTATCTTCAGGGCATTCGCGCCATCGGCGTCGACACCATCGCGGCCGAGATCGGCATCTCCAAGCGCACGCTCTACAACCACTTCCCCTCCAAGGACGCGCTGATCGCCGCCTACCTGGAGCGCCGCTTCGTGCAGCCCCGCCCCTCCGACAAGCCCCCGGCCGAGCAGATCCTCGCCACCTTCGATTCGCTGGAGCGCCGCTTCGCCGCAAAAGATTTTCGCGGCTGCCCGTTCGTGAATGCCGTCGCCGAACTTGGCCCGGCGGACCGCGCCGTAAAGAAGATTGCCATCGCCTTCAAGGAAAGCCGCCGCACCTGGTTTCGCGATCGCCTCAATGAGCTCGGCGTTGCGAACGCAGAGGCACTCGCAACGCAGCTTGTGCTGCTGGTCGACGGCTCGATCGCGCAGGACCTCGTCCGCGACGACCCCGCAATGGCCCGCGCCGCGAAGGAAGCGGCGACGGTGCTGCTGCGGAATGCGGGGGTGACGGTGGGAGATCAGACTACGGTGAAGCGAGGCAAGCGGCCGGCCCGGCATCCCTGAAGCAGCTGCAACATCAGAACCCGCCGCTCGCCGCAAGAAGTACGGATCGGAAAGCACGCACCGCAAGGTCCGTTTGCCGTGCTTCACCCTTCGATCTCTTGAAGCGAGTGGACTGAGAGGAACCATCGTCATTTCGGCGTAGTTGACCTTCTTTACACCGGAGAAGGTCATGAATCGAAAATCGCTTCTTCTTACAGCCGCACTGTCCTTCGCTGTTGCCGCTCCCGTCTTCGCACAAGGCGGCGGCGGAGGTGGTGGCGGCGGAGGCGCGGGTGGCGCAGCTGCGAGCGGCGGCGCGTCCGGATCATCCGCCAGCTCAGGCGCAGGCACTGGCACGTCTGGCGCCGCCAATGGAGGCCACTCGGCGCCATCCGGCATGGGCACAAACGGAACCTCAACCGGCGCTCACACCAACAACTCTCCAACCAACCCGAACGTTCAGCCCCCGACGCCGAACGGGAATACCGCGAGCACACCGACCACCACCGGCGCGGGCAACACCGCGTCAGGATCGACACAGGCGGGCACGCCAAACGGGACCGACAGGTCCGGTATCACGTCCACCAACGGCGCCAACAGCGACAACAAGAACCAGATGAGCCCCGCGGAGCAGGCAAGAACGGGGATCAAGACGCTTCCACAGGATCAAACTCCAGGAGCCGTCAGTGCGCCGGGTGTTGGCGTCGGTCATGCGGCGAACGGCTTGCCGATCGGTACGCCCGGTTCAGGGACCAGCAACGTCGATCAGAAGTGACCCGGACTTTCTCCATCTCCACAGGGCCCGCTACGGCGGGCCCTTTCTGTGACGTCCTGAAGGGAGTGGACGAGGCCTAGGGCTGCGAGGGCGAGACATGGAGTAAACTTGGCATCAGGCGGCCCTGCCGATACACTGGTTTTTTTTGGGGCGTGCCCATGATTAGATTTTCGTCGTTGCTGCCAATTTCATTTCTGATCATCTGCACCCCGGCCTGGGCCGACGAGATGAAGATCCAATTCACGTTTGGACCTCCGCGGCCCTGCACCACCGTCTTTCCCAATCCCGAAATCAAGATGAAGAGTGTTCCGCCCGGCACGCGCACGATCGTCGTCAAGTTTCGCAGAGAGAAGAACTACGAGATGGGGGGCCAGGAGATCCCATTTCCTTCAGACAACATCGTGAAGCCGGAGAGCTTGCGAACCTGGGGCCCCTGCAATTCCGGCCTGTACACTTATGAGGTCATCGCGAAGTCCAGCACGGGCGCGGCCCTGGCCAAGGCAGAATGGTCGGAGCCCTATCCTCCCTGACCTGAAGGGTGGACGCCCGCTTGTTCGCCGTGGCGTGCCGGATTCCTCGCTAGCGGGATGACAGCAGAGTTTGTGGATGTTGGATGCTAGCAGGATGCTCCTGTTTTGCCCGACGAGTCAAACGGCAATGCTGTGCGCATCAGCCGTTTTGCAGCCGACGTAAGCCATTGATCCGACTAGTGTCGGCTACTGTGCATGGGGTTGTTTTCGCGTTTTTTTACGCGGGCGTGTGCCAGCGGCCTCACGCCGCGTGCGACACCACGCGATTGCGGCCGTCGTGCTTGGCGCGGTACAGGGCGGTATCGGCGCGCTTGAGCACGTCGCCAACCGCCTCGCCCTTCTGCTCCAGCGTGGTCAGGCCGATCGAGATCGTGACCTCGATGCGCTTGGTGCCCTTGTGGATCGCAAAGGGCTCGCCGGCGATCGAGCGGCGCAGGCGCTCGGCGACCATGCCCGCGACGTGGAGATCGGTCTCCGGCATCACGATGACGAATTCCTCGCCGCCGTAGCGACAGGCAAGGTCGATGCCGCGGATCGACTTGCGCACCCGCACGGCGAATTCGCGCAGCACGTCGTCGCCGGCGTCGTGGCCGTAATTGTCGTTGATCGACTTGAAGTAGTCGATGTCCAGAATCATCAGCGCCAGCGGCTTGCCGCGCGTTGCGGCCTGCTCGGCCAGCGTCGCGAGATGGCTCTCCATGTAGCGCCGATTGTGCAGCCCCGTGAGCGCGTCGGTGATCGCCATCTCGATCGAATTCTGCACGTTGTCGCGCAAATGGTCGGTGTAGCGGCGACGGCGGATCTGGGTGCGGGCACGCGCCAGCAGCTCGATCTTGTCGATGGGACGCAGCAGATAGTCGTTGACGCCGATCTCGAGCCCGCGCAGCAGCCGCGTCGCGTTCTCGGGGTCGGCGATCGCCAGGATCGGCACATGCCGCGTGCGCTCCAGCGAGCGCGCCTGGCTGCACAGCCGCAGGCCGTCGAAATTGTTGAGGTCGAGCGAGACTATCAGCAGATCGTAATTGCCCTCGGCGGCGTGGAACAGCGCCTCCGTCGGGTTCGGCTCGACGTTGATGGTGTGCTCGGCGGCAAGGATCGTCGCCAGCCGCTCATAGGAGGACTGGCGGTCGTCGACCAGCAGGATACGGCCGCCCTTGCCGGTGTCGGAGATCGCACTGCGCTCGGGCGCCTGCATGCCGATCTCGAGCGAGGTGATGGCGCGCATGCGCAGCTCGTCCGTCATCATCTTCAGCCGGGTCAGCGAGCGCACGCGCGCGATCAGCACGACATCGGAGACGGGTTTTGTCAGGAAATCGTCGGCGCCGGCTTCCAGCCCGCGGTTGCGGTCGGACGGGCTGTCGAGCGCGGTGACCATCACGACGGGAATGTGATGCGTGGCCGGATCGGTCTTGAGCCGGCGGCAGACCTCGAAACCGTCCATGTCCGGCATCATGACGTCGAGCAGGATGATGTCGCATTCGGCGCGGGCGCAGATCGCCAGCGCCTCGGTGCCGTTCGCGGCGGTCATCACGTCGAAATATTCGGCGGACAGGCGGGCTTCGAGCAGCTTGACGTTGGCAGGGACGTCATCGACGACGAGAATACGCGCGGACACTGTGAACTCACTTCCTATCCGATGAAACGTCGGACCGTCTCAATGAATTTGCCGACCGAGATCGGCTTGGACAAATAGGCCTCGCAGCCGCCCTCGCGGATGCGCTCTTCGTCGCCCTTCATCGCGAACGCCGTGACGGCGACGACGGGAATGCTGCGCAGCTCCGGATCGTCCTTGATCCAGCGCGTCACCTCCAGGCCCGAGACCTGCGGCAATTGGATATCCATCAGCACGAGGTCGGGCCGCATCTTGCGAACGAGGTCGAGCGCCTCGTAGCCGTTGCTGGTGCCGGTGGTCTGGTAGCCGTGCGCCTCCAACAGGTCGCGGAAGAGCTTCATGTTGAGCTCGTTGTCTTCCACGATCAGGACGGTCTTAGCCATCCCGCCCTCCTGATTGGTCCGCAGACCGATGCATGTGACGCCTCAGGCGCCGGTCGCCGGCGCTTCGAAAACTGGATTCAAACTAGCCTCGAATTCGCTTGAGTTTCGTTAAACCCGAGGGCCGACTTTCTGCGATGTGGTTTCCAGTTGCTTGTCGGGGGTCGCAAGACTTGGGTAAGAGACTGGGCAAGAGACTTGGAAACGAGACTCGGGCATGGTGGCCCCAAAGTAGACACCGAAAGTTAACGGAAAGGCAAACCGGCCACGTGAAAAAGCCTGTTCACAACCCGCGCGAAGTCGCTGAAATCGTTGCGCTTCAGGCGCTGTCTTTCGTCGCGGGCGAACCCGAGCGGCTGGGCCTGTTCCTGGCCGAGACAGGGGTCGGCCCGGAGATGCTGCGCAATGCCGCCTCGGACCCCAATTTCCTGCTGAGCGTGCTCGATTTCGTGATGCGCGACGACGCCACCGTGAAGGCTTTTGCCAGCACGGCGGAACTGCATCCGACCAACGTTGCCGCAGCGCGGCAGGTTCTCGGCGACGCGCTCGGCGACCCCAATTGGGAGCGCGACGTGCCGTGACCTCCTTGGAGACGGCCGGGCCCCGCTGCTTCTGCCGGGATTGTTCGGCCGATCTGGATATGGGCGTGCGGCGCTGTTCCGCCTGCGGTTCCCCCCGCCTCGCCCGCCACCGCGCGCTCGCAAGCCTGACCATCGCCCATATCGACTGCGACGCCTTCTACGCGACCGTCGAGAAGCGCGACAATCCCGACATCGCCGACAAGCCCGTGATCATCGGCGGGGGCAAGCGCGGCGTGGTGTCGGCCGCCTGCTACATCGCCCGCACCTACGGCGTGCGGTCGGCCATGCCGATGTACAAGGCGTTGGAAGCCTGCCCGCATGCAGCCGTGATCCCGCCGAACATGGCGAAATATGTCCGGGTCGGGCGCGAGGTGCGCCAGGCCATGCAAGCGCTGACGCCGCTGGTCGAGCCGCTTTCGATCGACGAGGCGTTCCTCGATCTCTCCGGCACCGAGCGGGTGCACGGCATGATCCCGGCCAAGGTGCTGGCGCGGTTCGCACGCAACATCGAGCGCGACATCGGCATCAGCGTCTCGGTCGGCCTCTCCTGCAACAAGTTCCTGGCGAAGATCGCCTCCGACCTGGACAAGCCGCGCGGGTTTGCTGCGCTCGACCAGGACGAAGCGCGCCTGATGCTGGCGGAGAAGCCGGTCGGTTTCATTTTCGGCGTTGGACCCGCGACGCAGGAGCGTCTGGTGCAACGCGGCTTCCGCATCATCGCGGACCTGCAGAAGGCCGACGAGATCGAGGTGATGCGGCAGTTTCCGAGTGACGGCCGCAGGCTGTGGCGACTCGCGCGCGGCATCGACGACCGCCGCGTCGAGCCCGATCGGGGCGCCAAGACGATTTCGAGCGAGACGACGTTCGAGACCGACATCCGGGACTTCGCGACGCTGGAGAAGATTTTGTGGCGGCTGTGCGAAAAGACGTCGTCTCGCCTTAAGAGCAGCGAGCTCGCCGGCCTGACCGTCACGTTGAAGCTGAAGACCGCCGATTTCCGCCAGCGCACCCGCTCGCAGTCGATCACGGCCCCGACGCAGCTTGCCGCGAAGATCTTCTCGATCTGCCGCGAGATGCTGGCGAAAGAGATCGACGGCACCGCCTTCCGCCTGATGGGCGCCGGCGTCAGCGCCCTGCGCGAGGGTTCAGTCGCCGACGACACCGACATGCTCGACCGCCGCGCCGCCCATGCCGAGCGCGCGGTGGACAGCTTGCGCAAGAAATTCGGCAGCGCCGCAGTGATCCGCGGCATCGCGTATGAGGGGCCGGAAAAGGCGCAGGAGTGATGACAGGCGAACGCGACCTCCACGCACTGCTGAGACACATGAAGCCGGAGATGCGGCCGGGCATCTTCGTGTTCTGCACGATCCCGACGAACGAGCCAGTTCCCGCAGCGCTCAGTCCACTGCTGACGTTTTGCGAGCAGGAAGGAACGACGCTGGTGCTCCTGCGCGAAGAGGCCGAAGCGGCAGGACTACGCCACGCATTTGCATCGTGCCTGATCACCCTGACGGTTCACTCCGCACTCGATGCGGTCGGCTTCCTGGCGGCGATCACGGCACGTCTCGCCGCAGCCGGCATCAGCGTGAACGCCGTGTCGGCGTTTCACCACGATCATTTGTTTGTGCCGGCAGACAGGGCCGACGACGCGATGGTTCTTCTGCGAGAGATGTCCAACGCAACACACTTGTAGCGAAAGATCTCAATCCGCGACAGCCACCGCTTCGATCTCGATCATCCATTCCGGCGCGGCGAGCGCCGAGACGCCGACCAGCGTGCTCGCCGGCGGCTCCATACCTTCGAAGAAGGCCGAGCGGGCCTTGCCGATGATCGGGCGCAGCTCCGGCTTGTAGTTCACGACGAAGGTCGTGATCTTCACGATGTTGGCGTAGCTCGCGCCGGCCGCCTTCAGCGCATGCCCGAGATTCTGCATCACCTGCGTGGTCTGCGCCGCGAGATCGCCCTCGCCGACAATCCGCCCCTCCTCGTCCACCGACACCTGGCCGGAGATGTAGATCGTCCGCGCCCCCGTGGCGGTGACGACATGCGAATAGGCGGGATTGTGATGCAGGCCGCTGGGACGGAGATGATCGAGCTTGGGCATGACGAGCCTCCCGGATGTTTGTGGTTGGGAGGAGCGTAGCCAGAGACCGCGTTGCAGGCCAGCCCTCAATTGCAGGGCTTGCTGTCCTTCGCGTCGAACTTGCCCATCGCGCCCGAAATCACAAAATCGTTGTAATCGAGCACAAGCTGGCGCGAGACGCCGTTCTCGTAGAGCTCGAACGCCATCGCATAGACCGGCGTCTGCTCGCCTTCCTTCTGCTGGGCCTCACGATCGAAATAGCTGACGGTGACGGGCCAGCGCTTGAGGGACTTCATGTGCTCGTCGGACGTCGAGGGATCGGGCGAGCCTTCGCGTTCGGCGGGGATCGGCTGGCCGATCACGGTCAGCGTGTTGTAGACCTTTTGGCCATCGTCGGAGCCGTCATAGACGGAGAGTTCGAGCAGCGACTTGCCGTCCTTGGCGGCGGCAATGATGCGCTGGATCTGTTCGGTCGGGAATACGATCTTGCCGTCGAGCGTAAAGCTCTTCGGGGCCGGCAGCTTCAGCTTGACGTTGATGTGGTCGCCGTCGCGCTCAGCCGAGCCGTCGACCCGGCCGGCATCCGCCTCGTTCATCCGCGTCTCGATCTTGAAGCGGTAGCTTTTGCCGCCGGCGTCCTCCCAGGAATTGGAGCGGAGGTCGCTGAGCGTGACCTTGCCCTCGCCGCTGTCGAGCTCGGAAACCTGGCGGAATTCGGAGGTGTAGCCCTCGCACGAACTTCCGGTGAAATTGTAGAGGATGCGGCCGCGCGCGCTGTTGATCGAATTCGAGCGCGATTTCACCAGGCTCAGATCATAGAGCGCCTGATGCGCGAGAAACGGACCGTTCGCGGCCAACGCCCCGCCTCCGGGGCCGAGAGCGGCCGCCGCGAGCGCCGTCACACCGAGCGAAGTCCAGAAAAGGTGCAGCATGTCTGGTTCCTGAGGAAAGCGCAGATTCGACATTTTAATGACCGTTCCATTGCGTCGCAACTGAGGCCGTTTCACGTAAAGTTGCGGCCTTTGCGTTGAACCTCCTGCCCTGCCTCAACAAAATGCCACCCCCGACGGTTGCTTGCATGTGGCGGCACGATGGGCGAAACAGGGCCCGCCCGGCCTGCAAGGGATGCGCCGGGGCGGATGGATTTTTGGACAACGAGGTCGGACATGGCGGGCACGGTCGAGCAGAAGCTGGCGGAACAGGGCATCAAGCTGCACGAGGCCCCCACCCCCGTGGCAAACTACGTGCCGTTCGTGCGCACCGGTAATCTGCTGTTCGTCTCCGGCCAGGTTTGCTTCGATCCCGCCGGCAAGCTGATCGCCAAGGGCAAGCTCGGCGCCGGCGTGACCATCGAAGACGGCGCCGCGGCCGCCCGCGGCTGCGCCGTCAATCTGCTGGCCCAGGTCAAGGCGGCGCTGGGCGACCTCGACAAGGTCGTGCGCGTGGTGCGCCTCGGCGGCTTCATCAACTCGGCGCCGGACTTCCTGGACGGGCCGAAGGTCCTCAACGGCGCCTCCGACCTGATGGTCGCCGCCTTCGGTGACAAGGGCCGTCATGCCCGCACCACTGTCGGCGTCGCCTCCCTGCCCGCGGATGCGGCGGTCGAGGTCGAAGGCGTGTTTGAGGTCGCCTGAGGCGAATGCGCGCTCCTGATTGGCTGACAGCCCGCCCGGTCGCCCATCGCGGCCTGCACGACATTTCCCGCGGCATCGTCGAGAACATGCCGGGCGCGGTGCAGGCTGCAATTGCGGGCAATTTCTCCATCGAGGTCGACATCCAGCTCTCCGCCGACGGCGAGGCCATGGTGCATCACGACCATGCGCTCGGCCGCCTGACCGAGGCCACCGGCCCGCTGGTCGAGAAAACCGCCACTGAACTGAAGGCGCTCACGTTCAAGGACACGGCCGAGCGGATGATGTCGCTCAGCGACCTCTGCGCCCTTGTTGGCGGCCGCGTGCCGCTGGTGATCGAGGTTAAGAGCCGTTTTGACCGCGACCGCAAGCTGGTGAAGCGGATGGCCGAAGTGCTCGCGTCCTATGATGGCCCCGCGGTCGGCATGTCGTTCGACCCGGACCAGGTGCTGGCGCTGCGCGAGCTGCTGCCATCCCGCCCCCGCGGCATCGTCGCGCAACGGAGCTATCAGGACGACTACTGGGCTCATCTGACGCAGCAGCAGCGCGACAGCATGCTGTACCTGCGCCATGGTTTTCAGACCCAGCCGCAGTTCGTCGCCTTTAGGGTCGACGACCTGCCCGCCCCCGCCCTCTGGATCGCCCGCAATGTGTTCGGCTGCGCTCTACTGGGCTGGACCGTGCGTACGACCGAGCAGCGGACGCGGGTCGCGCAATATGCGGATCAGATGATCTTCGAGGGCTTCGTACCCTAGGCTTGATGTTTCCCACTCTTGAAGTCGCTGCTGCAATGCACGATCTTGGGCACGATGGCACCATCCGAAATCACCCTTGAGGCCGTACCTTCCATTGGCGAAGTATCGCCGGACGACTGGGACGCCTGCGCCAATCCCGGCGGCAAGTCTTGTAATGGGCATGGCAAGGGAACCTCATCCGGACTTCCAGGGGATTCCCTCGGCCTCTCAAAGCCCGGCTATAACCCCTTCGTCTCCCACGCGTTTTTATCGGCCGTTGAGAAATCGGGTTCGGCCACGATCCGCACCGGCTGGGGACCGCGGCATCTCGTGGCCAAGGTCGACGGTCGCGTCGCCGGCGTCGTGCCCTGCTATCTGAAATCGCACTCGCAAGGCGAATATGTCTTCGACCGCGGCTGGGCCGATGCCTATGAGCGCGCCGGCGGGCGGTACTATCCGAAGCTGCAGGTTTCGGTTCCGTTCACGCCGGCGACGGGACCGCGGCTGCTGGTCCGCGACGGCGTTGACCGCGAGCACATCATGGAAGCGCTGGCGAGCGGGTTGGTGGCGCTGTGCGGTGTCAGCAAGGCTTCCTCGGTGCACGTCACTTTCGCCCGCGAGGCGGAGTGGAAGCTGCTCGCCGAGCACGGCTTCCTCCAGCGCACCGACCAGCAGTTCCATTGGCACAACGAAGGCTTTGCGAGTTTCGACGATTTCCTGGCGACGCTGAACTCCCGCCACCGCAAATCGATCAAGCGCGAACGGCGCGATGCGCTGGCTGCCGGGGTCACCATCCACTGCCTCACGGGCAAGGAGATCACCGAGGATGCCTGGGATGCGTTTTTCATGTTCTACATGGAGACCGGCTCGCGCAAATGGGGCCGCCCTTATCTGACGCGGGAATTCTTCTCGCTGATCGGCGAAACCATGAGCCAGGACGTGCTGCTGGTCATGGCATGCCGCAACGATCGCTGGATCGCGGGCGCGATCAACTTCATCGGCTCGGACACGCTGTTCGGCCGCAACTGGGGTGCGGTCGAGCATCATCCCTTCCTGCATTTCGAGGTCTGCTATTACCAGGCGATCGACTTCGCCATCAAACGCGGTTTGGCGAATGTCGAAGCCGGCGCGCAGGGCGAGCACAAGATCGCACGCGGCTACCTGCCGCGGACCACCCACTCCGCTCACTTCATCGCTGATCCGGGCTTGCGCCGCGCCATCGACGATTACCTCAAGCGCGAGCGCGCCTATGTTGCGGAAGCCGGACGGGAGCTGGCCGAGCTCGGCCCGTTCCGCAAAGGCGCCGACGAGGCGCCTTGACGGTTCGTTGCGGCTGGTGACAGTAAGCGCAAAATTCCAGGGAGCCGCCGCCATGACCGCCTACGACCCCGACAACATCTTCGCGAAGATCCTCCGCGGTGAATTCCCCTGCCACAAGGTTTACGAGGATGAGCACGTGCTCGCCTTTCTCGACATCATGCCGCGGGTACCGGGCCACACGCTGGTGATTCCAAAAGCTCCTGCCCGCAACATCCTCGACATCAAGCCGGACGACTACGCCCACGTCGCCCGCGGCGCACACAAAATCGCTGCCGCAGCGATGACGGCGTTCAAGGCCGACGGCATCACCGTGCAGCAGTTCAACGAGGCGGCCGGCGGACAGGTGGTGTTTCATCTCCACATGCACGTGATGCCGCGCCACGACGGCGTGGCGATGCTTCCGCCCGCCAGCCGCAAGGAAGACGTCAAGGTGCTGGAAGAGAACGCGACCAAGCTGATCGCGGCGTTGAAGGCGGGCTGACGCTCTCCACTCGTCATTGCGAGCGCAGCGAAGCAATCCAGACTGCCTCCGCGGCTACAGTCTGGATTGCTTCGTCGCAAGAGCTCCTCGAAATGACGGAGGAGACACTTCACTCCGTCTGAAAATCTCCCGGCTGCGGGGCGGCCAGCGGCGTGAACTCGCAACGATCTGGTTTGATGTCGATCAGCGGCGTGTTGTCGAGGCAATCGAGCCCGCGCACCAGAATCGCGTTGCCTTCGATGCCGACCAGCTTCACGATCGACGTGCCGATCGGATTAGGGCGCACCGGCGAGCGCAGCGAAAACGTGCCGCGGGTCTTCTCGTTGTTCTTAGGGCTTTGCAGGACGATGTCGCGGCGCGACTTGTCGAGCCAGTAAAGCACTTCGAGATTGCTGTAGAAATCGACGCCCTTGATCGCCGGCACGAACGGCTCGAAGATCTCGAGCCGACATATCGGGCCGTCTGTCCGGCCCTGCCGCGGGGTCTCCATCCGCGAGCTCCAGGGCGTGCGGATGCGGCCGATGAAGACGAGTCCGGCATCTTGCGTCGGCGGCAGCTCGATGGAGACTTCACCCTCGCGGAGCTGGTTTTCGCGAACCATATGTCCAATTCCCTGCTGTTCGCCGGCGGTTTTAGCCCAACCACCACTTGCCGGCCAGCATGAAGACTTCGCCCGCGACCACGCCCGCGAAGATCGAGCGGCGGGCCAGCAGGAAGACGACGAGGCCGGCGCCGACCGCACCGTAGCGCAGGGCGTCCGGCACGCTCGCAAGCGCCCCGGGGGGCTCGACCACGATCTGGGCGATGACGCCGGCCAGGGTCGCCGTGGCGACCGCCCGTACCCAGACCAGAAGCTCGGAGCCCTCGTCGATGCCGCCGCCGAACCACAGGCCCAGCATGCGCCATATCTGGTTGGGAACAACGCCGGCGACGAACAGCACCGCCCGCGCGTGCCAGTCGCCGATGAGCTGCGCAAAGCTCATGCGCGCACCTCCCGCCACCAATGCGCGCCATAGGCAATCGTGCCCGCCACGAGCCCGCTGACGAGGATGTCGAGGGCCGGAATTGATCTTCGCGGCCAGTGGATACAGCAATATGCCCAGCGCGAGGGCGACGACATCGGCGAGCTCGCGGCTGTTGCGTGCGGTCGAGAACAGGAAGGACAGCGGCGTCAGCAAAAGGATCGCCGCGCCAAGCGCCAATGCGGTCGGCTATTTCCTTGCCGCCAATCTGACTCAGACGGTGAGACACACCGAGACAAGACCGAAGCCAAGTCCGTTGACGAAGGCGATCCGGCGTTCACGCGGTACCTGCGGCAGGAAGCGATGGCATTCGACCCACAGTGTCACCGCGGTGAGATGCGCCGCGAAAAACAGCTCGCGCCGTTTCGTCGTCGGCGTGCGCATCAACGGCAGCACCGAGACCACCATCGGAAACAGCCGGATCGCACTGACGGTGACCGCGATCGCGGACTGGACGATCGTCGCGCCGGAGCCAAGCGTGGTGATCAGGATGATCTGCGCCGGACCTGCCCAGACGAACAGCGTCGAGCAGAGCGCCCAGAGCAGGCTGAAATGTGTGTCGTGGGCGAGCGCGCCGATGCCGAGATAGGTCACGAACAGCACGAGCGTGAGGATGGTCTGCGTGATCGAGCGCAGCCCCCACGCAAAGGCGCGCCAGGGACTTTGCCATTGAGGTGAATTGAGCGGAGGAAGCGCCACGGGGAGTCTTGGCCGGATGAGGAATCGTGCCCGCATAACGGGCAATGCGGCGCCTCGCGTCAAGAAAGCGCACGGCGGGGCTGGCATGCACGCTGGGACAGATGCCCTACCCGCTCACACCGCGATTCTTCAGCACGAAGCACGCCCCGCCGGCCTTGCGGATGCGACCGCAGAGTTCATCCGCCTCGCTCCGCGTATCGGCGCCGATGCGCACCTGGTAGAAGGCGCGCGTGCCGCGGCTGCGCATCACCGAGCTGAGCAGGCTCGGATCACGTTCGCCGATCACGGCGCTCAGCCGCGTGACCGCGCGGGAGTACATCGCCAGCGCGCGGTTGCGGTCAAAGCCCGCGGCGAGCTGCACGCCCCAGACCTTTGCAGCCGCAAGCTCCACATGCTGCTCGAGCTCGGCGACGAAGGCATTCGGCGCGCGCTTCAAAAGCGCCATCAGATCGCGGCAGCTCGTCGGCGGCACGCTGGGCGGCCCCTTGCCGGTCGCGCCTGCCTTGGCCCACGCATCGACGCTCGTGCCGGTGATCGCAAGAACGTAATTGCGGGTCTGCTCGGGCATGCCGCCGGTGCCGGCGAGCCATTCCTGCACCCGGCGCGGCCCGGCATTGTAGGCGGCCGCCGCCAGCCCCAGATTGCCGAACTGGTTGCGCAGCTCGTTCAGGAATTCCGCCGACTTCGGCAGCGCCTGCACCGGATTGAAGGGATTGAGCAGCCCGCGCTCGCTCGCGGTGCCCGGCATGAATTGCGCGATCCCCTGCGCCCGCTCGCCGCTGCGCGTCACCGGCCCGACCGCATCGGTCTGGAAGCGGCTTTCCTGCCAGATCACGCGGGCGAAGAACTCCAGCGGAAGATTGGCATCGCGCGCCGCGGCCTCGATGATCAGGCAGATCGACTCCCGCGTGTCGCTCTCCCGCGCACCGGGCTTCTCCGGCTGCACAGCGAGTTCTTCGACGCTTGGGATGGCAACGTCGGTCTTGGCGGGCGAACTGTCCCATGCCGCGGCCTGGGTCGACGAGACAAGCAGCGCGGAGATGATGCACATCGCAATCTGCACCCATCGCGCGCAGGCACGGCGGTAGCGCGCCTCGGCGCGGCATGCGACAGTGTGATCAACAATGTTGTGGCATCGTGCCATGGTTCGACGGGTCGCCAATATTATGCTGCCTGACCTGCTTCTCCCAATGCGTTACCCCGCCAACCGGATCCGCGCGATCCTTGTCCTCGCCGCGCTCATCCTGAGCGTCGCGCCAGCCGCCGCGCAGGTGACGTCTCAAGTCGCGTCTCAAGTCAATTGGCGGATGACCACGGAATACCCTGAGAATAACATCTCCGGGATTGGGCTGGCGACTTTCGCCAGCCGCGTCTCCGACCGTACCCACGGCTTCGTGACCGTGACTAACGCCTTCGACAACCAGCTCAAGATCAACTCGGGCGAGATGCCGCGCGCGGCGCTGGACGGCCGGATCGCGGGCGGCGATGCCTTCGCGGGCGCGCTCTCGGGCCTCGACCCTGTGCTCGGATTGTCCACCCTGCCTTTTCTCGTGCAATCGGTGGATCTCGCCCGGGCCACCAATCTGCGGGCGCGACCGCTCTATGAGAAGGCGCTGGCTGCGCGCGGCCTCAAGCTGCTCTATGTGACGATCTGGCCGGCCACGGGCCTCTGGTCGGAGCAGTCGCTCGACGGTGCTGACGACCTGCCGAAACTGAACCTGCGAACCTACGATGCCAATTCCACCGAGGTCATGCGCGCAGCCGGCGCGAACGCGCAATTCCTGCCGATGGATGCGGCGCTCGCCGGACTGAGGGAACACCGGCTGAATGCCTTCCTCACCTCCGGCGACGGCGGCGCGGGACGCAAATTGTGGGACTTCCTGCCGCATTTCACGGCCATCAACTACGCGATGCCAATCTCGATCGCCTTCGTCCGCAGCGACGCCTTTGCCGAACTGTCCGAACCGATGCAGCGCGAGGTGCTGGCGGCGGCGGCCGAGACTGAGCAGAGCCAGCTGGCGCTATTGAGCCACCGCACCATCGAGAACTATGCGCGCATGCGCGACAATGGCGTCCATATCGCCGAGCCGGCGCCTGCGTCCCTTGTCACGGAGCTGCGGAAGGCAGCAACGGGCGCGATCACCGCCTGGGAAACCCGGGCAGGCGCGGAGGCGACCGCCATCGTCGAATGGGCGAGACAGCAATGAGGGAGCGGTAGCGGCGCTCCGCTGGTCTCGCTGCCTACCGCCTTAGTTTTTGACCGCAACCGGGATTTCGCCCCGGATGGCGCGGTCGAGGGCATCAATCAGCGCCTGGATCTCGATAAACTTGTTGCGCGCTCGCTCGGCCGTGTCGCGCACAAAGGGGGCGGCCAGCACTTTCGCATGCGCGTCCCTGTCCTCGATCATGCGCTCACGGGCCTTCTTCAGGGTTTCAAGTCGCTCGCTCATCCGGCCTCTCCTGAAAAAATCGTCTCGATCCCTCGTCCGGACTCGTTGATCGACGAGCGCGGCGAACGAGCAACCCTCAACAGCCGCGGCAGATGTTCTTCAGCTTCGCCGCGGTTCTGGCCTCTTCCGCCACGAACGGGTCCTTGTAGGCAGCACGGGACCCATCGCCTTCCGCAGCAGCGGGCTTTTTTTCCTTCGGAGGAAACGCAGCATCGTAGCAGGCGAGACGTCCGCTCGTGCTTTCGATCGCCCGGCAGTCCGGTCCTGCCGCGACAGCGCCTTGCGACAGTGTGCCAAGTATCAATGTGCCAAGCATCAATGCGACGAGAAGCGCTCTCCGGCGGATCCAGTCGACCAGACGAAATCGAGTCATGCACGCTCCTGCTCAGTCGGCGGGAGCGCTGGTGACCCTCAGTCACCGGTCGATGCCAATGGAAAGGCGGTGATGGCGCGACTCTACGCTTCCCTCCCGCGAATAGCGAGCTTTAAGGGATACGCGGTATCGGGAAGGCGATTTTCGGCGTGACAATGGTTGCGCGTTTGCCTTGGCCCCCGGCCTCGTTTAGGTCTGGCAATAGGCGGCGGTATCAACACAGGCGCGACAATATGGTGACCATTTATTTCGATCTCGACGGCACGCTGACCGACCCGAAGCCCGGGATCACGCGCTCGATCCAGTACGCCCTGGAGCGGCTCAACGTTGCGGTTCCGAGCGAGGACGAGCTGACCTGGTGCATCGGGCCGCCGCTGCATGCCAGCCTGCAAAAGCTCACGGGCAGCGCGGAACTCGCCGACCGGGCGCTGCTGCTCTATCGCGAGCGCTTCAGCGACGTCGGCCTGTTCGAGAACGAAGCCTATGCCGGTATCGTGGACACGCTGACAACGCTTGCCGCGACAACACCGCGCATGTTCGTGGCGACCAGCAAGCCCGCGGTCTACGCCACCCGTATCGTCGAGCATTTTGGCCTCAAACCGTATTTCGAGCGGGTGTTCGGCTCCGAACTCGACGGCACGCGCGTCGACAAGCGCGACCTGCTGCGCTACGCGCTCGACGAAGCCAGGGTCGATCCCGCCAGCGCGATCATGATCGGCGACCGCAGCCATGACGTGGTCGGCGCCCGCACCAACGGCATGACCGCGATCGGCGTGCTCTATGGCTACGGCAGCGAGACCGAGCTGCGGGACGCCGGCGCGCATCACATCTGCGCCGCGCATCCCGAGCTGCTCGGCCATTGCGTGATCTAACTCTATCAAGCGGCGACGGTCTCCACCGCCGCCAGCATGCCGGTCTTGGCGTGACAGTTCAGGTACTCGAAGAACTGCTCGTCGGCAGCAGCCACGGTGACCTCGTGGTAGAGCCGCAGTTTTGCCGAGGGGCCGAGCGTCGACAGGTACTTCATCGCGGCGCCGAATATCCTGACGTGGGACGGATGCGATTCCGCCCACCGCTCCAGCGCCGCCAGGCTCTTCCACCAGCTTTGACCGTAGGACTTTTCACTCGCGTCCCCGCCGGCTGCAAGCACGCGCATGTAACGGTTGGCGTAACAGCCGATGCCAAGGCCGTCATCGCGCAAGAAATCCATGCCCTCGCGCAACACCGGTTCGACGTCGTCGAGATAGAGCTTTCGTTCAGAGGTCTCGGTATCGCTCCAATCCTGGCCTGATCGGATCAGACAGAGATTGTCGTGCGCCTTCACGCGCAGCCGCGCGCCGTCGCGGATCAGCTCGGGATTGCCGCCCGGCGACATCGGGCCGGTCTGTGACAGCGGGATGCGGTCGCGCATGCCGCCCCAATAGGCGTGCTCCTGCACCTCGCCGCTCATGCCGCCGGAGATTGCGGCGACGCCCTCGGGCCGGCCGAGCGAGGAAAACAGCGTCTCGTGCCGCGCCACCGTGGGGCGCAGCACCTCGATGAACGTGCCGATGCCCTCGGGCTGCGCTCCGGTCCAGGCCTCGCGCGCCGATGCAAACCATTTGTCGAACCGCGCAATGTCGTCCCAATAGGCCACCGAGACGACGTTCTCGTAGCCTGCCTGATCAACATATTGCGCCCGGTCCCAATGCGAAGGACCGCCTTCCGCGGCAAACCGCGCCGCGATTTCGGCGAGAGCGTCCGTTGCAGCAGCTGCCGCCGTGCCGCGATACTGAAGGCCGAAATAGGCCATCACGACCCGGTTCACGGAAGGCTTATAGCGCGCCACGAAGGACGGGTATGGCGGCTGGTAATCGTCCGGCACGCGCTTGTGGCGCGTGCGCGGCGTCTCGAGATGCAGAGGAATTGCGGATTCCATGATCGTGCCTCCCTCGATTGCGGCGATCAGCTCGCCGCCGCGGCAATGTCCGTGGGCTCGACGGTGTCGACCGGCAGCGCAAACTGCTCGACGCGCTGGTATCGCTTCTTGTTGAGCAGGAGCCGGGTCACGTCGGGGCGCGAATAGTGCCCGGCTGGATCAGCGGCGTTCTTGGCGACGCCGATGGCGCCAAGATCGATCTCGGCGATCAAGAGGCCCTCCTGGTCCGGCGCGAGCTTATCGCCGATCTGGCTGCCATCGGGGCCGTAGATCGCAGCGAAGCCGCCGCCGGCATGCAGCAGCGCGTGCTTGTCCGGCCGATCACAGAGCTCGTCGATCATGGCTTGCGAGACCGTCGCGCAAGGCGCGAGCACGAAACAGGAGCCCTCGACCGCATAGACGCGCGAGGCGGCGTTGTTCACCTCGGCGCCGAGCGCCGGCGCGAAAGGATCGTAGAGCGAAAAGCTCGGCCAGGCCGCGACATGGACCTGCTCATTCTGGGCATACATGGCGTATTTCGACAGCGGCTGGAGATGCTCCCAGCAGCACAGGGCGCCGATGCGGCCGATGTCGGACCGCGCGTGCACGGCGAGATCGCTGCCGTCGCCCTCGCCATAGACCGTGCGCTCGGCATGGGTCGGCCGCAACTTGCGGCGCTTTGCGATGGTCTCGCCATCGGGCCCGATCAGCCATTGCGCCAGATAGAGACTGCCGCCGTCGCGCTCGGACAGACCGAGCACGGCAGTGAGCTTGGCCTTGCGCACGGCGTCGCGCAGCCGCTCGGCCTGCAGACTGTCATAGGACAGCGAATTGTCGAAATAGCGTTGCACGAAGCCACGACCGATCGCCCAGGCCGGCGAATCCATCCAGATGTGCCAGGGGTAGCCGGGGATGAAGGCTTCCGGAAAAGCGATCAGCTTGGCGCCCTTCTCGGCGGCGTCCCTGATCAGGGCGATTGACTTGTCGATCGAGGCGTCGAGATCGAGCCAGGCGGGCGCCGCCTGCACCACCGCGACCTTGTATTTCGGATGTTCGATGCCCATTCCCGCCTCCCTTGCCGGTTGATCGGAAGCCAGGTCCGATGCAGTCTATTTGACCAAGCCGGGCGGCGGGCGCTCGACCGCGGCGGAACAAAAACTCGACCGGACGGGATTCACCGACCCGGTACGGGATTTGCCTTCGTCAGTCGGGACCAGCGCCGACACGCGATTTTGCGGGATGTGAAAGGGAGGCTCTGCAGATGCCAATCCAGTTCACCACGGACGACAGCCCAGGCCACCGCCGGCTTGCGCTCTGGCAGGAAATCGTTTGCGACGTCTTCGTCGGGCTCGACTGCAGGTCCGATCTTGGCAGCGCCTTTCGCGGCACGGTCACCCGGGCGCCACTGGGCAAGGCGGAATGCTCCGAGGTCTGCTCCGACCGTCAACACGTGTTGCGCACGCCGTCGCGCATCGCGCGCTCGGATCAGGACTTCATCCTGATCGCGCTCGGCAATCGCGGCGCCGGCGGCGTGGTGCAGGACGGCCGCGAGGCCGTGGTCAGTCCGGGAGAGTTTGCGCTCTATGACACCACCCGTCCCTACGAGCTGAAATTCGACGGCATCTTCACGCAGACCATCTTCAAGGTGCCGCGCGAGATGCTGCAGCGCCGGCTCGGCGCGACCGAAACTCTTACTGCCACCTCTTTCGGGCCGGACTCGCCACTGCAGAGGATCGCCTACGATTTCATCTACCGGCTCTGCCAGAGCGCGGATCAGATCGATCTGCACCACGCCGCCGCTCTGTCGGAACAGGCCGTCGATGTCCTGGCGATGGCGCTGGGCGAGCGGCTGGGCAAGACGCCGCTGCCGTCCTCGACGCATCGCTCCGCCCTGCTCTACCGATTGAAGGCGCATATCCGGGCTCATCTTGCCGATCCCGACCTCTCGCTGTCCGAGACCGCAGCGGCGCTCGGCATCTCGTCCCGCTATGTCAACGATCTCCTGGCTGACGAGGACACCTCGTTCCAGCGCTACGTCCTCGGTGAGCGCCTCGCTCAATGCAGGCGCGACCTCGCCTCCCCCGTGCTCGCTCACCGCCACATCAGCGAGATCGCCTTCGCCTGGGGCTTCAACGACCTCTCGCATTTCGGCCGCATCTTCCGCGAGCATTTCGGGATGTCACCGCGCGACTTCCGGCAGAGCCAGTCGCGGCATTGACGTCCGGGCAGCCAATGGCCCGAGCCTTCGCTTCAGGCGAAGGCCGTGCTCGTGAATTCCAGATTGTCAGGTGCTGCAGCCGGGATCAGGCTCTGCACATGAGAACCAACGCCACGATAAGCGGATCGGAAGTCTTGCTCGGCGTGATCGCGATCCGGCTCGCGGTGCTTGTTGCGGTGGGCTGGAGCCTGACGCTCCTGCCGCGGCCGGCGCGCGAGAGCGAGGCCACCTGCCTTCAATCACCAGTAACGAGGGGCGCGGCTCCGCTTCCGGCGACGACGGCCAGCCCGCGCGTGACTGACGCGGCATTCGATGACATGCGTCTGCACGACTAGGCCGTTTCCAAGCAAGGCCGGTATGTGAGCGCGAGGTAGGACACGGCGCAGCCTTGCATTACGATCCGGCACAGAGGTCGCGGGGATCAATCAGCGGCCAGCCGAGGAGCAAATCGATGGAATACCGACGCTTGGGCCGCTCGGGCCTCATGGTGCCCGCCTTGAGTCTTGGGACCGGCACCTTCGGCGGCGTGGGCCGCCTCGCTGCGTGGGGCACCACCGACGCGACCGAAGCCCGGCGCCTTCTGGATATCTGCCTCGATGCCGGCGTGTCGATGTTCGACACCGCGAACGTCTATTCGCTCGGCGAGTCCGAGCGCGTTCTCGGCGAAGCCATCAAGGGCCGCCGCGACAAGGTTTTGGTTTCGACCAAGGCGACGTTCCGCTTCGGCGACGGCCCCAACGACATCGGGTCGTCGCGGCAGCATCTGCTTACAGCCATCGACGCTTCGCTGAGCCGGCTCGGCACCGATTACATCGACCTGTTCCAGCTTCACGGCTTCGACGCCTTCACCCCGCCTGAAGAGGTGCTCGCGACTCTCGATGTGCTCGTGCGCGCCGGCAAGATCCGCTACGTGGGCGTGTCGAACTTTTCGGGCTGGCACCTGATGAAATCGCTTGGCGTTGCCGACAAGCATGGCTTCCCGCGTTACGTCGCCAACCAGACCTATTATTCACTGATCGGGCGCGACTACGAATGGGAGCTGATGCCGCTCGGCCTCGACCAGGGCCTCGGCGCGGTGGTCTGGTCGCCGCTCGGATGGGGACGCCTCACCGGAAAGATCCGCCGCGGCCAGCCAAAGCCTGACGTAAGCCGCTTGCCCAAGACGGCCGAGTTCGGCCCGCCCGTGCCGGACGAGCACGTCTATCGCGTCGTCGATGCGATCGACGAGGTCGCCAGGGAAACGGGCAAGAGCGTCTCGCAGATCGCGCTGAACTGGCTGCTGCAGCGTCCGACCGTCTCGACGCTGATCATCGGCGCGCGCAACGAGACGCAGCTGCGCGAAAATCTCGGCGCGGTCGGCTGGTCATTGACCAAGGACCAGATCGCCAAGCTCGATGCGGCGAGCAAGGTGACGCTGCCCTATCCTTACTGGCACCAGCGCACAACTTTCACCGACCGCAATCCGCCGGCGGTGTAGAGACCGGCACGCCGGCGCAGTCCGGCTTGAGCTGCATCAAGCCGGCCCGCGCCGACAGTGGCATCGTGCGCTCACGCGAGGCAGCCGATGCGCCGATTTGCCATGAAGGCCCTGTTCACCGCTCTCAATCTCAACCGCGCCGAGCGGAGCGGATCGATTGGGAGCGCACCATCCTGATCGTCTCGACCGCGGTGACGGTTGGGCTCGGCGCGCTCTATGTGTTCGGGAAGTCGACCTCCCGCTGGTGAGCCGCGAGGCCATGCCGACCCATGCCCGCGCTGCCGGGAGACCCGCTCCCGGCGCAGGAACCGCCCGTATCCTGCCGGGTTGCGATGCATCTCGCAATTTCCTAATCCGGAGACGAACCACGGCTCGAATCAAGCACGCCGCCATCATGTTGCCAGCCTCCATGGAGCACGCCGACGGCCTGCCGCAGCCGCAGCGTGGCCAGGCGGTCCTGACCATTGCGCTCGGCATTATCATGGCAGTGGTCGACAGCGCCATCGCCAACGTCGCGCTGCCGACGATCGCGGCCGACCTCGACGCCAGCCCGGCGTTCTCGATCTGGATCGTCAACGGCTACCAGCTCGCGATCACGATCTCGCTGCTGCCGCTGGCTTCGCTCGGCGAGATCGTCGGCTATCGCCGCGTCTATCTGGTCGGCCTGGTGCTGTTCACATTTGCCTCCGCACTCTGCGCGCTGGCGCACACGCTGCCGCTCCTCACGATTGCACGCATCGTGCAGGGGTTCGGCGCGGCCGGCATCATGAGCGTCAACGCAGCGCTGGTGCGTTTCACTTACCCACGCAGCCAGCTCGGCCGCGGCATCGGGCTCAACGCTCTCGTCGTCGCCTTCTCAGCCGCGGTCGGCCCGACGCTCGCCGCCGGTATCCTGGCGTTCGGCAGCTGGCCCTGGCTGTTCGCCATCAACGTTCCGCTCGGCGTGGTGACATTGGTGCTGGGCCTGCGCAGCCTGCCGCACACCAGGCCTGCGAGCCATTCCTTCGACTGGCAGAGCGCGGGGCTGTCCGCGATCACCTTCGGCGTCGGCATCGCGGCCGTCGATAGCGTCGGTCATGGCGAAGCCGCGATCACCTGCCTCGTGCAGTTCGCCATCGCGCTCGTCGCCGGCGCGCTGCTGATCTACCGCGAGACCCACATGGCCTCGCCGCTGCTGCCGATCGACCTGTTGCGCATCCCCGTGTTCGCATTGTCGATTGCGACTTCGATCGCCTCGTTCTGCGGGCAGATGCTGGCCTTCGTCGCGATCCCCTTCTATCTCCAGAGCCGCTTCGGCTATTCGGCGGTGCATATGGGCCTCTTGATCACGCCGTGGCCGATCGCGGTGGCGTTCGCAGCCCCCCTCGCCGGCCGCCTGGTGGAGCATTATCCGGCCGGCCTGCTCGGCGGCATCGGCCTTACGCTGTTCGCCTGCGGCCTCGCTGCGCTCGCCTTGCTGCCGGCTGCGCCCACGCCGCTCGACGTGGTCTGGCGGATGGCGCTGGCCGGCGCCGGCTTCGGCCTGTTCCAGACCCCCAATAACCGCACCATGATCGCGGCCGCCCCGCGCGAGCGTGCCGGCGGCGCCAGCGGCATGCTGGGGACGGCGCGGCTGCTTGGGCAGACCACCGGCGCAGCGCTGGTGGCACTCTTCCTCGGCCGCTATCCGATCGAGGGAACCAGGATCGCGTTGCTGACCGGCGTCGGCTTCGCGCTCTGCGGCGCAGCGCTGAGCATGTTGCGGCTGTCGTCCGCGGGTGCGCGCGGCGCCGAGCATGTTCGCGTGCAGGACGACCAGCGCCTGCGCGGCGAATAGCGCGCGACCATTTGGGAAGGCCGATTTCGGCTGCGTCCGCCGCGCCTCACATCTTCACCATCTCGGTGCGATATTTCGGCAGCAGTGCTGCGATCAGCTTGCCTTTCTCGGCCATCTCTTCCGGGGTCGGCTTCGGCGGTGGCGATGTGCGGCCTTCGACGGGAAAGCCAACCGCCAGGAAGAATTCGTCCTGTCCCGCTGGCGCGCACATGCAGAGCATACGGGCCGTCTTGCCGGACACGTTCTTGAACGCGTGCGGCGCGTTGGCCGGGACGTTGACGGTCGACCCCGCACTTACGGTATGGGACTTACCGCGAAACGTGAATTCAAGTTCGCCTTCGAGCAGCGTGAACATCTCCTCGAAGTCGTGGCTGTGCGGCGGGGCCCGCCGCCGGCGGGCACCAGCATGTCGACCAGGCAATAGCGTCCTGCGGTCTGCGCGCCCGACACCAGAACCGTGTAGGTGCCGCCGGCCACAGAGATATGCGGCACGTCAGCGCCGTCGGGATCGGCGACCGTCAGGGCGCGGCCGGGATCGTCGGCGGGGATCGAGGAAGCTGACGACGAGTTTGCAGAAGGCGTGTTGGTCATACCGGATCTTCTTGCTTATATTTGGCTGCCAACGAGAAAGGCCGGCTTCTCAGCCGGCCTTTTCAATTCATCGCGCGCAGATCAAGCCTTGACCAGCGGGCTCTTGGTCGGCCCCTTCGAGCCGCCGGGGCCACCGGGCTTGGACTTGCCCGGCGGGCGCTTGCGGGCACCCGGGAGCTTCTCCTGCTTCGGCGTGACCGGACCCTCGACGAACTCGAAGCCGATCTTGTCCTTGGTCTCGTCGGCCTCGTCCTTGACCAGAACGACGCGGACATGGCCGCCACCCTTGAGCTTGCCGAACAGCACCTCGTCGGCCAGCGGCTTCTTGATGTGCTCCTGGATCACGCGAGCCATGGGACGTGCGCCCATCTGCTCGTCGTAACCATGCTTCACCAGCCAGGTCTTGGCGGGATCGGACAGCTCGATGGTGACATCGCGATCGCCGAGTTGCGCTTCGAGCTGAAGCACGAACTTCTCGACCACCGTACCGATCACCTCAACGCTGAGATGGCCGAACGACACGACGGCATCGAGACGGTTGCGGAATTCCGGCGCGAACTGCCGGTTGATCGCCTCGTGGTCGTCGCCTTCCC
This sequence comes from Bradyrhizobium sp. 35, assembly GCF_023073215.1. Taxonomy (NCBI): domain Bacteria; kingdom Pseudomonadati; phylum Pseudomonadota; class Alphaproteobacteria; order Hyphomicrobiales; family Nitrobacteraceae; genus Bradyrhizobium; species Bradyrhizobium sp. 35. Next base: position 209,698 of record NZ_JADPJC010000108.1, on the reverse strand, counting down.
GCTTCGAGCGCGTGAAGCCGAACGCCTGCTTGGCGAGATCGGACGCGCCCGCGTTCGTGGTCATGATCAGGATCACGTTGCGGAAGTTGACCTGCTTGCCGTTGTGGTCGGTGAGCCGGCCGTGATCCATGATCTGGAGCAGCACGTTGTAGAGATCGGGATGCGCCTTCTCGATCTCGTCGAGCAGCACCACGCAATGCGGATGCTGGTCGACACCGTCGGTGAGCAGGCCGCCCTGATCGAAACCGACATAGCCGGGAGGCGCGCCGATCAGGCGCGACACGGTGTGCCGCTCCATGTATTCGGACATGTCGAAGCGCAACAGCTCGACGCCGAGCGACGCCGCGAGCTGTTTCGCGACCTCGGTCTTGCCGACGCCGGTCGGACCCGAGAACAGATAGCAGCCGATCGGCTTCTCCGGCTCGCGCAGGCCGGCACGCGCCAGCTTGATCGAAGCGGCGAGCGACTCGATCGCCTTGTCCTGACCGAACACCGTGCGCTTCAGGGTCTGCTCAAGATGCTTGAGCACCTCGGCATCGTCCTTCGACACGCTCTTCGGCGGGATCCGCGCCATCGAGGCGATCGTGGTCTCGATCTCCTTGATGCCGATGGTCTTCTTGCGCTTGTTCTCGGCGACCAGCATCTGCGCCGCGCCGGATTCGTCGATCACGTCGATCGCCTTGTCCGGCAGCTTGCGGTCGTGGATGTAGCGCGAAGAGAGCTGCACCGCAGCCTCGATCGCCTCATTGGTGTATTTCAGCCGATGGTAGTCTTCGAAGTACGGCTTGAGGCCCTTGAGGATCGCGATCGCGTCCTCGACCGTCGGCTCGTTGACGTCGATCTTCTGGAAGCGCCGCACCAGCGCGCGGTCCTTCTCGAAGTGCTGGCGGTATTCCTTGTAGGTGGTCGAGCCCATGCAGCGGATGGTGCCGGAAGCCAGCGCGGGCTTGAGCAGATTCGAGGCATCCATCGCACCGCCCGAGGTCGCGCCCGCACCGATCACGGTGTGGATCTCGTCGATGAACAGGATGGCGTTGGGATGCGCCTCGAGCTCTTTCAGCACCTGCTTCAGGCGTTCCTCGAAGTCGCCGCGATAGCGCGTACCGGCGAGCAGCGTGCCCATGTCGAGCGAGAACACGGTCGCAGCCGCCAGCACCTCCGGCACCTCGCTGTCGACGATGCGCTTGGCCAGGCCCTCCGCGATCGCGGTCTTGCCGACGCCGGCCTCGCCCACGAACAGCGGATTGTTCTTCTGCCGGCGACACAGCACCTGGATCGCGCGGTTGATCTCGGAATTGCGTCCGATCACCGGATCGATCTTGCCGTCGCGCGCCTTCTTGTTGAGGTTGACGCAATAGGTCTCGAGCGCCTCGCCCTTCTTCTTGGCGTCCTCGCTGCCCTTGGTCTCGGTCTCCTCGTCGACACCGCGCACCGGCCGCGCCTCGGAGACGCCCGGCCGCTTGGCAATGCCGTGGCTGATATAATTGACGGCGTCGTAGCGCGTCATGTCCTGCTCCTGCAGGAAATACGCGGCATGACTCTCGCGCTCGGCAAAGATCGCGATCAGCACGTTGGCGCCGGTCACCTCTTCGCGACCGGACGACTGCACGTGGATCACCGCGCGCTGGATCACGCGCTGGAAGCCTGCGGTCGGCTTGGCGTCATCGGCGCCGTCCGTCACCAGGTTCTCGAATTCGGTCTCAAGATAATTGACGAGGCTCGTACGGAGCTTGTCGAGGTCGACGCTACAGGCGCGCATGACGGCGGCTGCATCGGAGTCGTCGATCAGGGAGAGCAAAAGATGCTCGAGCGTCGCGTATTGGTGATGACGCTCGTTTGCGATCGCCAGTGCACGATGCAGGGATTGTTCAAGGCTTTGGGAAAAAGTCGGCATTCGCGTCCTCTATGGCCCCCACCATCATGATCGCCATCGCCCGGTCAGGCAACAACAACCTTTGTCACATATAGTTATACAAGATCGCGGCGAAAGACCGGTTCCGCGACTCGGGCGGCTGCACAGCTACGGTATTTTTTGATGCAAAACCCGTTCCGGTTTGGGCACGATCAGCACCGGTCCGAAATTCCGTAGTTTTGCCCTCTGCAACGAACATCGCGCGCAGACATCACGCGGCAATCACACTGCGACATGCACAAGAACCGGCTTCGAATGCGCCGTAACGTGTCTTACTTCTTTTCCATCACGCATTGCAGCGGATGCTGGTGCTTGCGAGCGAAATCCATCACCTGCGTCACCTTGGTCTCGGCGATCTCGTAGGTGAACACGCCGCACTCCCCGATCCCGTGATGATGAACGTGCAGCATGATCTTGGTTGCGGCCTCGGCGTCCTTCTGGAAGAATTTCTCCAGCACATGAACGACGAATTCCATCGGCGTGTAATCGTCGTTCAGGATCAGCACACGGTACAGGTTCGGCCGTTTGGTCTTCGGCTTGACCTTGGTGATGACGGACGTGTTTGGCGCGGAAGGACCGCCGGAACGGTTCTCGTCGTTGCTCATCAGGGCAGCGTGGGCGGCGGCGGCCGCGGAGGGATCTGGTCTGGAAGACAGTTGCGGCATGGCTCAGGCGTTCAAATTCCCCACGGAAGCGTATGACGGTTCGCCGCGCAGCCCCGGCCTTCGGAGCTTCGCACAGGCGCACCGCCTTTTTGGATCGCCGCTTCCAGCCGGTCCGGTCCAAACCGGATCGGCCTCACCGAATATGGGCCTGCCCCCGGCTCGCCGCAAGCGTGCGGCAGTTCGGCCGATGCGGCCATGGCGGTCCCGATTCCCGGTCCGGGCGATCCTCACCAAGGTTAATCAATCCGGACTGATTTGACAAAAGCTTCCGCCCCGCCGGTTTAGAAGATGTTCACCAGGAACCCGGCCAGCAACGCGGCTGCGGCGGTTTCGCGCGGGCTATCTCCGGTTATCTACGGACCAATTTACCCTCAATGGCGTGACGCGAAAACGGGCAAAGGCACAGATTTCCGGGGATCGTCACGCCTCGCAGATCGACGCGCGGCAGAAGAAGCTGTGCGATAACGCCAAGGCGGCGAACATCAGGATCCATACGGTGCAGGTGAACACCGGAGCGACCCGACCTCCCGCGTGCTGCAGTATTGCGCGAGCCGCACCGACAAGTTCTATCTGATGACGAAGGCAGATCAGACGTCTCGATGTTCAAGGAAACCGGCACGCTGTGGAAGCTGCGATGGCGCGCTGAGACCTACACTTCGAGACAAACAAAAAAAGCCCGGCTACTGCAGCCGGGCCTTTGATTCCAGGACGTCAGGAAACGTTAGCTGGCGGCCGGGGTGAACTTCGACACGATGGTCTCGACCGGCTTGAACGCCTGCTTGGCGAGGTCGCTGTAAAGGCCGGCGATCTTCTGCGATTCCGCGACGAAGGACTCGTAGGCGGAACGGGCGAATTCGGTCTGCGCTTCGACGGCCTTGTCCAGCGACTTCACGCCGGAAAGCTTCTCGACGAAGGACTTGGTGTCTTCGAACGACTTCTTGGTGTAGTCGCCATAAGCGCTGGCGATCGCCTGAAGGCCGTGCTGCATCGACGTCGCGGAGGCGACGTACTGCTCGAAGTGCTCTTTCCCGTAGCCCTGAAAGTCTTCAACCTTGAACATTCGGAATCCTTTTCCCTAGCCTGTCGGAAGCCCCGGCTCCCTGACTCTGCTCACGATTAGTGCAACGCACAAAAAAGTCAAGAATTTTGTGCGTCGCACAAAATTTGCCAAGATTCCCGGGGTTTCCCGCAATGGTTCCTTAAGCTTTTGGAAACCGCGGCCCCCTACCTTGATTCCCTGGACGTGTTCAACTTCCACAAGCGGCCAAAAGCCGTTGGAGAACATCACCTTAGCCAGAACAGCGGCTCAGGTCCAACGTCCCCCGCGGCGAACATCTGCGGAGGACAGCCTGAGCAGGTAATGATCCCGGGTCCCTTGGGCACAATTTCGCCTCACGAGCCGGTGATCAAGTCACAAACGGGGACGGGGTTTCATGCTTCGTAAAAACTTGTCTTCCTCGCGCTTGGCGCGGGTTGGCGTTTTTGGGCTTCTTGCGGTCACGAGTGCAGTCATCTTCACCACCGATGCTGCCGAGGCGCGGCGCCACCGGCGTCACTACGCGCAACACCGCGTGCAGCGCGATGTGTCCGAGAGTTCCAGCCCGAAATTCGCGTCGATCATCGTCGACGGCAACTCCGGCTCCGTGCTTCAGGCCACGAGTCCCGACGGGATCCGCCATCCGGCCTCGCTGACCAAGATCATGACGCTCTATCTGCTGTTCGAGCGCCTCGAGTCCGGGAAGATGAAGCTCGACACCGAGATGCCGGTGTCGCAGCACGCCGCCGATCAGGATCCCACCAAGCTGAACCTGCGTGCCGGCCAGACCATTCGCGTCGAGGACGCGATCAAAGGTCTCGTCACCCGCTCCGCCAACGACGCAGCCGTTGTGATCGCGGAAGCAATTGGCGGCGACGAGGACGACTTCGCCCAGATGATGACGCGCAAGGCGCGTTCGCTCGGCATGTCCAGGACGGTTTACCGGAACGCCAACGGTCTTCCCAACGACGAGCAGGTCACGACCGCGCGCGACCAGGCCACGCTCGGCCGCGCCATCCAGGAGCGCTTCCCGCGCTACTATCGCTATTTCGCGACCTCGACGTTCAACTGGCGCGGACAGTCGATCCGGAACCACAATCATCTGCTCGGGAATGTCGAGGGCGTGGACGGCATCAAGACCGGCTATACTCGCGCCTCCGGCTTCAATCTCGTGACCTCGATGCGCCGCGGCAACCGCCACCTGATCGGCGTGGTGCTGGGCGGCCGTAGCGGCGGCTCGCGCGACGCCATCATGCGTAACCTGCTCGCGGAGAACCTCGATAAGGCCGCGACCGCCCACACCGTCGCCGCGGTCACCGAACGCAACGGCTCCGACGCCGCTGCCGAAGTCGCCGATACATCGGACACCCCGGCCCGTTCCGCTCCGCAGGTCCAGGCGTCGGCTGCCCCTGCTCCCGAAGCAGCCCCGTCGCGTCTCGCCGCGCGCCTTTCGACGCTTGCGGCTGCGGCTGCCGCGGTGCCGTCGGCTCAGCCCAGATCTGAAGCCAATAGGCCTGAAGTTCGGCCGATAGAATCCAAGATCGAGCCTGCGCCGCTCACCAATGGCGTGATCTCGAGCCAGCCGCTCTCGATCATCCCCGGTTCGTCCGAACCGATGAAGCCGGTCCGGGTCAAGACCGTCCAGGTCAAGGCCGGCGCGGTGAAGGTCGCCTCCGCCGCCCCGGCTCAGATCGCACCGCAGGTCACGAGCACGATCGCATCCCGCTCCGAAGTCGCCGAAACCTCCGGTGCCGTCGTCGCCCGCGCAGACCTCATCAACAAGCCCGAGGCCAGCCAACCGGAAGCTCCGAGGGCCGAGATCACCCGTGCCGAGCTGCCGCGGCAGCCGGCGGGCTTCGGCACCGGCAACGGCACCCTCGGCGTCTTGCCGGCCGCCACCGCCGCCGCACCCGCCCCGGCTGCTGCGAAGCTCGCATCAGCCGACCCGGCGCTGCAGCCGATCCAGATGAGCGCCACCACGAAGCCGGTTGCTACCCACAGCGGCTGGATCGTTCAGGTCGGCGCGCTCGAGAGCGAGAACGAAGCCCAGCAGCGCATCGACGCGGCGCGCAGCTCGGCTCGCGGCCTGCTCAGCAAGGCCGATCCGTTCACCGAGCCGGTCGTCGCGAAAGATAATCGCAAGCTCTACCGCGCCCGCTTCGCCGGGCTCGACCGGGACCAGGCCGAAGCCGTCTGCCGCACCCTGAAGCGCGCCGAGATCTCCTGCATGACCGTCCGCAACTGAACTTTCGCACCGCTCCAATGAAAATGCCCGCGCCTTGCGCGGGCATTTTCATTTTCGGGATGCGGTGACCGACGAGGCTGTTCCACGACAACCTCTCGTCAAGGATTTACGGTTAAAACTTTACGCAAGGGATCGACCACGCCGACAATGGCGGGCATCGGGGCGACGGCAAACAGAGCAAGCAGAGCTCACGCGGGACGAGCGTTTGTAGCGTGGTGCCGGAGTTAGCCGTTATGCGTGCGAAGCAGAGTATCCTTGGCCTCGTTTACACGGGCAGCGAGATACGTCGAGCCCCCCTGGTCGGGATGCAGTTTCTTCATCAGGGACTTGTGAGCCCGGCTGATGTCGTCACGCCCCGCCCCCGGCTGCAGGCCAAGGATCTGATAGGCCTCCTCCGTCGTCATTTTACCGCTCGCCACCGTGCGGCGCTGCCCCCCTGCCGCGTCGCCCTGCGCGTTCTGACGCCAAGCGGGAAACCGGCGGTCCAGATAGCTTTCAAGTAGGGCCACGCTCTCGGCGTCGAACGCCGGGACCATTGCCAGCAGGGCCGCGAGATCAAACTCATCGAGATCGCGCCCGGCGTGAGGCCCGGCGACGATCTGGCCTCCGAGCTGGCCGGAATCGTGATCGAGCCGCATATCCAGGAATTGCGAGCGCACGCGCGAGGCCTGACCGGCCGGGCGCGTCGCGCCCCCGCCGAACAGCCCGCCGATATTGCCGAAGCCGGCGTTTGCCATCGGTGTCCAGCCCAAGAGCCCGGCGCCGAATATCCCGAGCGGGATCGCCACCACCAGTTCGCCCTTCAAGCCCGTGAACGCTGCGACAGCCAGCGCCACCACGCCGCCACCGAACCTGATCGCGCGTGCCAGCACGGCCGGATTGGCCGAACGGAACATCTGGAGCAGCAAATAAAGGGTGATAATGGCGATAGCGCCGGCGATCAGGGTCATGGCCGGAATATAGTCGGCCTACCGCCAAAAAGCATCGTGTCCTTGCGCCAGCGCTACTTCATCTGGCCGATCAGCCTGGCCGCGCCACTGGCGGTCTTCGCCAATTGCAACAGCGCCTCGCGTCCGCCGGCCGCGTAGGCGGCGGCTGCGCGCAACAGCTCGCGCAACTGCGCCGCCGCGCCCGGATCGAACCGGCACCAAGCGCCGCCGGTCAGGCGCGCGATCTCGCGAAAGGCCTTCTCGGCCACCGCGTCATGGCCTTCCTGAAAGACGAACACAGGCACTTTGAGCATGCCGAGCTCGCCTGCCTTGGCGCAGAGCTGGTCGACGTTCTCCTCCATGGCGTCGCCGACGAAGACGACGGCGCGCACGCCGGATGCGACGGCCTCGCGCCGCGCCTCGCTCAGCACCTTGCCGATCTGGGTGTCGCCGCCACGGCAATCGATCTTGCTCATCAGCGCCGCCAGCCTGGCGCTGTCGGAGATCCATCCCGTGGCGCGGCACTCGTCGAAGCCGCGATAGTAGACGAGCCGGATGTCGAGACTGCCGAGCGCGGCGGTCTCACGGAACATGTCGGCCTGAAGCGCGCAAGCCATGTCCCAGGTCGGCTGCCGGCTCATCGTCGCATCCAGCGCGAAGATCAGCCGCCCTTTTGCACCGGGCGCATGCGGTGACAGCGCGCGCGCGTTGGCGACGAAGGCGGCGATGTCCTCCGAGGTCGAGGTCCCCGCCTGCGGCACAGCGTCGCCTGGTTGCGCCGAGACGGCATCGCGGCCGCGCGGTTTGATGGGTTCGCCGGACATTTCCTTGACCCTTGCGTGAGCGGCTAATGTGGTCAGCACATGCAGCCCGGTCAATGCGCAAAGCCCCCGCAGGCGGCAGCCGGCGGAGGCTTTGAAATCGGTATCGACGACGAGGAAGGCGTCAGCTCTTGGCGGGCGCCATCAAAGCGACCGGCCCGGGCTCGAGAATCTTGGGTGGGGACGATTGCGTGTCGACCGGCGCCACTTCACTGTCGGTCGCGCTCAGGAACTTGTCGAGCATGCCCTGGATCGAGTTCTTGGCAGCATCCGGACCGGTGTCGCGCATGTCGTTGTGCTGGAATTCGGTCTTCACGACCTGGATGCCGGCCTTCTCGCATTCTTCGTCGGTCGGGATCACACCCGCATCGGCCTTGAACTGCGGATCGGTGGAGCGGAACGACAGGATCTTGAACTTCCCGGCGGTGACGAAGGGCACGCGAAGATTGTCGAGTGTGACGACCTTCTTGACCTCATCCGGATACTGCTTGGCGAAATACATCGTGATGTCGCCGCCCATGGAGTGGCCGACCATCGTCACCTTTTCGTAGTCGGCGTTGGGCTGAACCTTCTTCATCTCCTGCATGGCGAGATGGATGTTGGCGACGCCGCGCAGGATCTGCGGCAGCCGGCCGACATAGATCTCGCCCGGCTTGGTCACCATCGGTGGATCGGTCGGCAAATCATGCTGCGGGCTGACGACGAGGTAGCCGCGCGCGGCGAAAATGTTGGCGAGGAAGCCGTACTCGGTGTTCTTGACGGTGTTGCCGTGGTTGATCACGGCGACCGGCATCGTGATCATGCCGGCATTGGCCTGCATTTCCTTGTCACGACGGATCGCGATATCGACGGGCACCGCACGGTTGTCGCGCGAGGCATCGTAGAAGGTGATGGTCTCGTGCCTGATTGCCCACTTGCTCGCCGTGAAATAGGCGACGCCACAGAGGGCACTGACCGAAACCAGAACGGCAATTCCACGCTTCATTTTCGTCCTCAGCCTCAGGCTCTTGCGGCCTGAATCCCTGTTGAAAATCGTGTTCTTCCGGAGCTCTTCGGCCCCTGGTCGCCTATTCCCTAATATATGTCACAGCCGCGTGACAGGAAGGCCAAATATTGTGAACCGGCAGCCCTTTCATTGTGCGGCGCACACGTTTCTTGGGCATCTCGCTCTCACACGGCTACGTCAGGGTGCACGTCACCATCCGACGCAACCTGTCTCGATCGGGTTCCGTTTTGCAGTAAACACGGGGTGAAAACGGTTGAGCGCGGGCTCGGTTCCCCGGGGGAGACCGGCCTCTTGATCGACTGGAAGTAGCGATGTACCGCCGCCTCAAGCGCCGAGGATGTCGTGGACCTCGAGCGGCTTGTCGACCTGGTTGAACCACTCGGCGCGATTGGCCGCGCGGCGACGTCCGCGCTCGTCGAGCGGAAGCTTGAGCTGGCGGAGCAGGCTCGTCACCTCCTCCCGTGCGGTGAGATGGCCGAGATTTGGCCGCATGCCGAGCGTGGCCTCGTCGATCTCGTCCAGCGCGGTCAGACCGCGCGGGAAGAACTCGCGATAGACGACCCGTTCGGCGAAGCCGTCGACGTAGCGGAAGCCGAGCCGCAGCGACAAATCCTTCAACCCATCGGCAACGAGCTGCTTGTTGCGGGAGCCGAGCATCGACAGGCGGTTGCGCACCACGATCCAGTCGGTGGTCGCACCGTCGAGCTGGCGGCGCTTGCGCCTGACATCCCGCACCATCTCGGCGTAGTGGCTCTCGCCTGTCACCGCGTAATTGGCGGGATCGACAGTGCCGAGCACATCGAAATCGAGGAAGCTGTCATTGATCGGGGTCACCAGCGTGTCGGCCATCGAGTGCGCAAGCCGCATCAGGTAGCTGTCGGTGCCGGGCGTATCGATGACGATGAAGTCGAAGCTGCTCTCGACCGCCGAGACCGCCTCCATGAACTGAAGGAACTCCGAATTCTCGTTCTCGGCAACCTGCATCGTTTCGCCAAGCTTGATGCAGCGATGCAACGGCAGTTCGAGGTCGAGCTTGGTTCGGCGCGCCCAGGCGGAACGGTTGTTGATGTAGTGAGTAAAGCTCTGCTGACGGCAGTCGAGGTCGATGGTGGCGACGCGCTGGCCGGCTTTGAGAAGCGCGACTGCGATGTGCAGGGCGGTGGTCGACTTGCCGGAGCCGCCTTTCTCGTTGCCGAGCACGACCACATGCGCCGAGCCGGACTGGCCTTGGCTAGCTTGCACAAGCATCGCGATCCTCAACACCCCTAACGAATATCTTCGAGTTGGCCGCGTCTGCGGTCAAGTGAAATGCGTGACAGGCAAGACAAATCGCGGCGCGCTGACCTTCATCATGAATCGCGGCGCCGCTTCGCGTCTGTGATCCAGCCCACAATGCCGCGACGCTTGCGCGGCTTTGCGCGGGATGCTGTGCCGCATCCGGATGCATGGCGTCCATGGTCGCCGCTTGTTAAGGTTAGCCTGCCGGGCGCCGGAACGCGCCCGTCGATTCCCAATCCCGTCGAGTTCTGATGTCACGCAGCCCCTTGATCGCCCGCACGGTCCCCACCTTGCGACGCGCCGTCGACAATCTTCGCAAGCGAAAGGCGACGATCGCGCTGGTCCCGACCATGGGAGCGCTCCATGACGGCCATGTGTCGCTGGTGCGCCTGGCCAAGCGGCGCGCGAGCCGCGTCGTGGTGTCGATCTTCGTCAACCCGACCCAGTTCGCTCCGACCGAGGATTTTGGCGCCTATCCGCGAACCTGGAAGGCCGATCTCGCCAAGCTCGCCGCCGAGGACGTCGATATCGTCTGGCATCCCGGCGCCGAGGCCATGTACCCGGAGGGCTTTGCCACCCGCATCATGCCGGAGGGACCGGCGCTGGCTGGCCTCGAGGACCGCTTCCGCCCGCATTTCTTCGGCGGCGTCGCCACCGTCGTCGGCAAGCTGTTCACCCAGTGCCGGCCGGATGTCGCGATCTTCGGCGAGAAGGATTTTCAGCAGTTGCGGGTGGTGGCGCAGATGGCCCGCGACCTCGAGCTCGGCGTCAAGGTGATCGGCTCCCGCACCGTGCGCGAGCGCGACGGGCTCGCGATGTCCTCGCGCAACGTCTATTTGTCGCCACAGGAGCGGCAGACCGCGACCACGCTATACCGCGCCATGAAGGAGAGCGCCGGGCGCATTCGCGCCGGCGAAGCGGTCGCGCCCGCAATGGCGCGCGGTGCCGCGATGATCACGGCGGCCGGCTTTGAGCTCGACTATTTCGAAGTGCGCCATGCAGCGACCTTGGCACAGGTCAGCTCGCGCAACGACGGACCGCTGCGCATCCTGGTCGCGGCCAAGCTCGGCACCACCCGGTTGATCGACAATATCGCGGTTTAGAGCAGCCCGAGATCGCGCAGTTCGCGCCGCATCGGCTCCGGCATCGCCGCGATCGAGCCGGCGGCGGACTTGCCGAGATCGGGCGGCACCGAATCGTCGGCGAGATAGCGCCAGCCCTGGAACGGGCGCATCGGCCGCGGCGACACCGGAATCACCTTCGGCTGCATCACGATCCGGCAGCGCCCGATGCCGTCCTTGTCGCGGAACGGCTCGATGCCGATGATCTTTTCGCGCGCGGCGACCTCGCCCTTGATCACCCAATAGAGCGACCCGCCCGACAGGATCTCGGCGTCGCGCTTGGGCACCATGCGGGTGATGTGGATGTGATGTTGCGGCAGACCCTTCTTCTTGGCGGTCTGGATCCGTTCGGCGGTCCACTCCTTCAATTCCTTGACGGATTCGCAGCCGACGGCGAGCTTGATCAGATGTAGTGGCATGCCCCAGCATTAGCCGGACAGCCACGCATTTGGAATGCCGATCTACTCGTTATCCGCAGCCGGGGCAGCCGCGGCCGGCGGCGTGAGCGGAACCGGTGCTGCCGCCGGCGCCCGCGCAGCCTTCGGCGCAGGCGGCTTCTTCGCGGCGGGAGCTGCGGCCTGCGCCGAGGCCGCTGCGGGGGCGCGCGGAGCCGCCGCGTTTGCGGTGGGCGCCGCCTGACGCGTCGGCGGCTCGGGATTCATGATGCTGACCGGCGGCGTCGACGAGGCACTCGGGAACTCGGCATTGGTCGGCTTGCCCGTCGGCATCGACGGCGGCAGTCCCGCAAGTGCGGCAGTGGCCGGCAACGATTGCGCTGCTGCAGGCGCATTCCAGGTCGGGGCGTAGCGCGCGACCAGCGTGTCGTAGAGATGGGAATCCATGTTGGCGGCGACCTGCTGCTGGTCGGTCAGCGAGCGGAAGGCCGCACAGTCGAACTGCGTGCAGCCGTCGCGCACGACCAGTACCTGCGCGACCAAGCCATAGCGATCACGCTCCAGCGATTTGCGCAGCACCTTGATGTCGGGCGTCAGGCTCTTCTCGGCGGTCGCGGCATCGCCGAGCGCCGTCAGACGGTCGATCCTGGCCGCGGTCGTGGAGACGGCCGCAGCGGCCACGTCCGGCGCGCCGAACAGCGCCTTCTCGCAGCCCATGGCCACGGCATCGCCGGCGAGATCGTCGAGACAGGACAACGCCGGCAGGCTCGCGGTCATCGCCGCCTGTGCGCGCGCCTCGGTCGGCGTGGTCTGCCCCGCCGGTCCATCGACGCGCACAACAGCAGCCAGCGCGATGGCAATGGCGAGCAGCGCAAGGACGGTCAGCGCGCCGTTGGCGACCGATCGTTCGGCGCGCAGCAGCGTGACCAGGAGGATCACCCCGAAGAAGCCGGCAGCCACCAGCATCATCCACATTGGAAAGGCCGGCGAGCGCCAAATTTGGTCGAGCGACGAGGCCCATGCCCAGTTCATGCGCGACGTCCCCTCACGCGAGCAGAGAGCGAATGGTCAAAGCGAGTACCGAGAGTCGGCAACTGCCCCCGGCCCACCTTTTGAAGGTGAAGCGGGCCTTTTGACGGCGGCAGAATACAAATTCCCGGGGACGCGCCAATGCGCGGATAGCGTCGGCCTTCAGGACAGCGCGAGCTGGCTTTCCTTGGCGACACGTTCGAAGGCTTCGGTCGAGCTCTTGATCCGGTACTGACAGTCGTCACCATCGGTCGGCAGGAGGCGGATGACCTCATACGAACCGCTGGCAGCGGGGCGTGCGACATTGCTGGCGGTGAACAATACGCGCGCGCCAATAGGGAATTTGTGCTTCAACACCCTCTCCATCACTCAAACAACGCCTGCCACGCCCATGGTCCCACTGCGTCGGCCGGCCGGAAACCCGGCCGCTGTATAGCATGCGACGAGCGTTTTTGGCCAGCAGTATGCGACATGGCAAACGTGCGAATTTTGCAGTTATTTCAGAGTGATGCCGTCAGCCGACGATACCGCTGGAACCGGTTCTTCCGGGGGTATGGGGCAAACGGCCGTCGGGGCTGGCGTGATCCACCATCTTGGGCGGTTCCTGGGCCGTGAGGTCCCTCTCCCTGCCGACCATCCTAGCATGGAGCGCCGCCGGCTTGCTCGACGTCGAGCGAGGCCGATCACCGCAGATTACACGTTCTCGAACTTTTCGATGACAAGCGTTTCGGCGAGCGCGTCCCGGGTCCATTCCTGGAACGCCGGAAGCGCCAGCATCGTGTCCATGTAGGCCTTGGTCTCCGGCGTGACCTCAATCGCGTAGGTGCGAAAGCGGTGCACGACCGGGGCATACATCGCATCCGCTGCGCCGAAGCGCCCGAACAGGAACGGTCCATTGGCGCCATACCGGGCCCGACATTCGCGCCAGATCTCCTGCACGCGCGCGATATTGGCCTCGGCGTCCGCCGACAGCGTCACGGGGCGCACCGGACGGTGCAGGTTCATGCCGCATTCGTTGCGAAGGGCCATGAAGCCGGAATGCATCTCGGCGCACACCGAACGGGCATGGGCGCGCGCGGCGGCCTCGTCCGGCCACAGCTTCACTTCCGGATAGCGCTCGGCGATGTATTCGATGATGCTGAGCGAATCCCACACCGTGATGTCGCCATCGACCAGCACCGGCACCTTGCCGGCGCGGCTGAACGAGATGATCTGCTCCTTGTCCGCGGGATTGTCGGTGTAGAGCGGGATGAGGGTCTCCACGAACGGAATGTCGTTGGCGCGGAGCGCGAGCCAGGGCCGCATCGACCATGACGAGTAATTCTTGTTGCCGATTGCGAGTTTCAGCGCAGCCATGTCATCAGTCCTTCTCGATACGCCTTGAAGCGAGCCGCTTTTAACGCCATCGCCTGCCGCCAATCAATCGTTGCTGCACCTCGCCATGCGTGGCAAGCGTTGCGATCCTCTCCGGGAGACTGACATGAGCAGGCATTGGGTCGACATCACAGCCGTCGGCTTCTTCATCATCGAATGGCTGGTCTACGCCCTGACGCTGGAGCAATCGGCCTATGGCCGCGACAGCCTGTCGGCGCGCATGAACCGCTACCGCGAGGTGTGGGTGCGCCGGCTACTCGACCGCGACGCGCGCATGGTCGACATGCAGATCATGGCCTCGTTGCAGAACGGCACCGCCTTCTTCGCCTCCACCAGCCTGATCGCGCTCGGCGGCGCGCTGGCGCTGCTGCACGCGACCAACGACGCGATCACGATCTTGAGCAAGCTGCCGATCGATCTCAGTACCTCGCCGGCGATGTGGGAGCTGAAATGCGTCGGCCTCGTCCTGATCTGCGTCTATGCCTTCTTCAAATTCGCCTGGTCGTACCGCCTGTTCAACTATGTCGCGATCCTGTTCGGCGGCATGCCGGCAGCCGCGCAGCGTGACACGCCGGAGGCCGAAGCTCATGTGATCCGCACCTCGCGCCTGTTCGAATCCGCCGGCCGCCATTTCAACCGCGGCCAGCGCGCCTTCTTCTTCGCACTCGGCTATCTCGGCTGGTTCGTCAGCCCCTGGGTGTTGTTCGTGACCACGGCAACCGTGGTGATCGTGACTTGGCGGCGGCAGTTCGCCTCGAGCGCGTGGGAAGCGATGGCGCCGGAGGTGGTGAATGGCGAGGAGACGCGGCGCGGTCCCTGACGCGCTCGTGTTGCGGCTCTGCAGTGCACCGCTGAGTAGCGGTGCGTCCACAAGAGCGAATGTGGCGCACCCTCTCTCCACATCGTCATTGCGAGCGCAGCGAAGCAATCCAGAATCCCCCCGCGGCGGCAGACTGGATTGCTTCGCTGCGCTCGCAATGACGGAGCATGAGGCGGCAGCGCCACTTTTCCAGCTCGCATCTTGAATTGCGACTATAGCTTCGCACCTTCGCGGCGCATTTTGCCCGAGTCTGGCCACTTCACCCTCTTGTCCCAAGAGGCACAGGGAAGTCTGCGGTCATAGTCCTAAGCCGGCGTCTCGATCTGCTATGTGCAGCGATTGCCGCATGGAACTCCCTAAAGTCGCTTTGATCTATCTCAATTCTCTTACAGACGCGGGCATCAACTTGAGAGAGTCGCGTCATCGCTCCGCCGCGCCGGCCGGGCGGTTGGGCGCTTCCAGGGAGCTCGATATGATCAAGTCGCTCGGAATTGCCACATTCGCCTTCTGCTTCGCAGTATCGGCTCAGGCGATGACACCTGCCCCGATTGCACAGCCCGAAAGCCTCGTTACGGAAGTTGCTGCTGCCTGCGGCGTCGGTAGGACACGTATCAACGGCGTGTGCGTAGCACGGACGACGGTCCGTCATACCCGTCGGGCGGTCCGCAGATGTGTGAGAGGAACAACGTGCTGATTGCTTGTCCTTCAGGACAATACCGCAAAGTGGTCTCGCCATGATTAAAATAGAAGAGTACCGACCCCAACGGTACATCAACGGCCCCCGGCCTCAGCCCTCCAGACTGAGGCCGTCTTGCGCCTGAAAGGTTGGCCGGACCGGTCACCTTGTCGGATTTATCGACCCGGCAACAGCATGAAACCGCAATGCTGATGCCAGCAGGCCAACAAAATCAAAACTCGAGAGCACGCTTCCATCGTCAATTGGCCAAGCCGATGCTGGAGGTGAATAGCGCAGACACACAAAGCAAATGTTTACGCAATTTACCACTCGACCATCAACGCGATGGTCTTCATTTTCCCATCTGATAATTGCCTTGCGCGCCTTGTTTGGTCGGATGCTCGGAATGGTCCTTTCGCAGCGGAGGTGGCCGGCATGTCCGAAATGGTAGAAGTGCTCGCCGGAACGAGTTTGTTTCTGCTCGCCTTCTCGCTGCTGATATTCGACATACCCCGCTACACCTTATCGCTGGTGTCTCTTGCTCTGTTCAGCTCGAAGCGGCGAAGCGCCAGTGGGACGGTTTGCGAGGTGACGGTAAGCGTGATTATCCCGACCTTCAACGGCGGCTCCGGGCTTGCTCCTTCGATCAGCTCGCTGCGCCGGCAAACCCTGCGACCTGTCGAAATCATCGTCGTCGACGACGGCTCCACCGACCAAACACGCGCGGTCGCGGAGCGGGCGAGAGCGCAGGGGCTAGTTGATATGGTCATCTGCCATGGGACCCGCTGCGGCCGCAGCGCTGCCATCAACGCTGCAGCACGGTTTGCCCGCGGCGATCTTCTTCTGACCGTAGATGCCGACACTGTCTTCGAACCGAACGCGGTTGAGCGCCTCGCGGCTGCGTTCGGCGATCCGCTCGTCGCCGGCGCAAGTTGCAACATCGCGATCAGCAATGAGCGCGATTCGATATGGACAGGACTTCAAAGCGTCGAATACCTGATGTCGATCACTGCGGGGCGGTCGATCCTCGACGTGGTGGATGCGATCGCGTGTCTGTCCGGCGCCTGTTCCATGTATCGGCGGGATATCTTCACGCAGCAAGGCGGGCTCGACGTCGGCCCTGGCGAAGATATGGAGTACACGTTACGGCTCCGCAGGCTCGGCTATGTCATTCGGTTCGTGTCCGACGCCTGGGCGGAAACAGCCGGCCCCGCAAGCGGCATCAGTCTGTTGCGCCAGCGCGCGCGCTGGGATCGCGATGCTCTGCGCATCCGTTTCATGATGTATGGCGAGCTGAGTTTTCGCCATCCGCTAGAGCGTTTACCGGACACGATCCAAAGGCTGGACTTCATCGTCTTCGATCTCGTTCCGACGCTCAGCCTGCCGTTCTACTTGGCCTACATTGTGCTGTTGTTCGGCCCGGATGCCGTGTTGTTTCTCTCGGCGATCTACCTGCTGCTGCTCTGGATCTCGGTATTCAATATGGCACTTGTGTTCGCCCTATTCCAACGATCCGTCGGAAACTTTGGCTGGAAGATGGCGCTGATCTTTCCCTTGTACCAGGGCGTCTATCTGAAGTGCGCGCGGTTTTTTCCTACTCTTCGGAAATCATCTTTGCCTCGTCGCGGAACGATGATTTCGTGCCACCGCGCGTTCGCCGTGCACTATTCGGAGATCGGACAAAAGAGGTGGCCAAATGACGGTGGCCCTGACGCGACTCGATCCGCATATTCCCGATCCTATCGAGAGCCGTCGGCGCGCGGCCGGACGGACCGTCCGCGCCGCCTATGCGACAATCGTATTCGGCATACTCGCATTCTTTGTCGTCTATTTCGGGAGGCCAATTCTCTATCTCGGCGGCCCGGGCAGCGTGTCCTCGCCAAGATATTTGGTTTCACTGCCCTACATCGTGCAGATCAACAGCATCACCGTGGTGAGAGGTGGATCGGTCAAGGCCGGCGAAGAAATCGGAAGGGTGCGGTCTCCGCAGCACGATGAAATCGTCGCTACTTATTGTCAATGCGGTAATTCAGGCTCGCGGCCGATGAGGTTGCGATAAGTTGGACAGCTTCCTCAGCAAGCTGCAGATGTGAGCGCGCCGCGTCGAGAGATTCGCGGGCGGGCACTCCGATCGCACAAATTCTCGACCCCACCGATGTCTTCGTCGACTGGTACGTTCCCAACGAACGCCTGTCCGACCCGAAAGTCGGCAACGAAGTCTTTGTCCTGTTCGGCAACCGGCGAATTCTGGGCGAGATCGTGGAAATTCTGCCGGTGTCAGACGTGTACCCCGGAGCGGGCTCATCGGCGGCGCGCGAGCGTACCGCCTCGCAAATCGCGCGAATTCAGTTCAGCCCAGGCGCGCATCCCCCGGCGCTGAACTCGGCCGTCGACGTTCACATGCACTACACACAACTCAGCGCGCGGATCGCTTCCATGCTGGTGAAACTATTCGGGCTCGACGAGCTGTGAGAGGAAGCGAGGTGCAGCATGCAGATCGAAGGGACTCAAACGAATTGCCCGGCTTGCGGCTCATCCGCTCTGATCTTGTTTCCGGTATTCCACCACATGATCTGCGCCTATGTTGGTCCGGAGTATGACTTCGCACCAAACACCGCGGGATATACGTGCCCGAAGTGCTGCCGCGACATTGTGTCGGCCGACCCAGCTTGCGAGATCGTGGGCACTAGCGCGCGGTGCACAAGGTGTTGGGTCGAGATGGTGGTGTCCCCAGCGTGTGCTCCGGCTGGCTTGTAAGGATTAGCGGCGATCTCGGCTTATCCGTCGCTCAAGTGCGACTGCGGCGAGCAGAGTTGGACAGAGAACAAGCAGAGGGCAGCTTCAGCGGCCAGGTAGAGCTGCCTTGGTCGGTAGCACGATGCCCGACGGTAACTACGATAGTTTCGACGGTCTCGCCTGTCTCCACAGGGCGAGTGAGGTTTGAGATAAATGGTTGCAACTCAACAGCGCATCGGTCAACAATGCCGCGCGAGTTGACGAAGGCGGAATTTTCACCACTTTTCCCAAGCGCGCCCGCGCTCCCACACACGGCGTTCTGGACCCAACGCGGTTGGCCGACATTGTGGCGATGGTCGCCGAGCAGGCACAAACTGCATAGACACCCGGTCGTAGCGGAGGCATCATAGCACCCGGTTGGCGTGTATCGGAGGACACCATGATCAGCTTGATCCGCGTTTTCGATATCGCCGTACTCACGTTGGGCATGTTCAACGTCTTGCTGGTGGCATTGATTATCTTTGCATTTTGATGCTCCCGCCGACGCGGCAATCGCCGTGCACGCGCGGCGGCTGCGCTTCAATTTCGCCGCCCGACTCAGGCTGAGGTTGTATTCGCTGCCGGCGTCTCGTCTGTGGCGGTTTGACAGGCGGCGCCGTGACGAAGCTTTGCAGCGCCGCTCGTCGGCACGAAGCTTTGGGCTCACAGAGAGCAATCCGCCCTGCCCTTGGCCTCTCGCACCCGAACGCTGCCGCGTCCACCGCAAGCCGGCTCGCGAACATGACGACCACAAGATCGCCCCTCAAGGATGAGCCGGGATGGCCAACACATACGCCGTGTCCGAATTTCGGTAAAGTGGAATATATTTGCGAAGATGGATTGACAGCAGAGCGACAAAGCAAGGCCGTAGCCCAAGCGAGAGTTTAGCCGCCGAAATCCCGCGGGCTGAACGGCAGGTCCATCACCTTCCATTCCCCGTATTTGTCGGCCGGCAACATCTTGTAGGGCTGGCAGGCCTGAAGCGCGCTCATGGCGGACTTCACGAGCGCGACGCCCTTTGCGGACGGCGGGGCTTCGATCAGGATCGGCTCGCGCGCCAGCGTGCCGTCGGTCGCGAGCACGGTGCGCAGCTTGATGTTGACGTTGTCGGTCGGCGCGACCCCAGCCGGCAGCTTGGCGCAGCTTCGCAAATGACGACGCAGCTCGGCGATGATTTCGACCGGCAGCTTCGCCGCGATTGAATCCTTGGCATCGCCGCCATCGTCTTTGGGGGCGTCTTTCGGCAGCTCCGTCGGCAATTCCGGCGGCAGGCCCAGCATGACGCCGTATTTGACAGTGACGTCGGGCTCCGGCGCCTGATAGGACGGCGGCGGCGCGGCCTCCGGGTGCTGCATCGCTTGTGGCAGTAGCTGTGGCGCCGGGGGCTGCGGCGTCGCCTGAGGCGGCGGCGACTGCGATGGCTGAGGCTGTGGCTGTGGAGGCTGCGGTTGCGGCTGCGCATTTGCCTCGCGCTGCTGCGGCGTCTGTGAAGGCTGTGGCTGCGGCTGTTTCTGCTGCGGCGGTTCAGGCGAGGCCTGCTGCTTCGAGGACTGTGCCGCAGCCTGCTGCTTCGCCTCGGGCTTCGGCGCGGCCGCCGCCTTGTCCTTATCGTTCAAATCGAACTTCGGCAGTTTCAGGTCAGGGGTCGGCTCCGGCGGCTTCGCCTTGAGTTTTTCCCCGGTCTTCTCCTCGGCTTTGGCCTCCTCCTGCTTCACCTGCTCCGGCGTCACGATGCTGACGGAAACCGATTCGGGCGGGCTGGCGTGAAACGGATGGACTTCGCTGATCACGATGATCAGCGCGACCAGCGTCAGATGGGCGATCGCCGACGCTGCAATGTCCGTCCGTATGATCTTCCGCAGTTCCATCGCCTGACTTCAGGTTGCCAAGCTGGTCCTAGCATACGGCAGGCCCCTCTCAATCCCATTTTGGCGCGAAGGCGAAATCGGTCAGGCGGCCCCTGGGACTGGCCAGCGCGGCGATCTGGGCCATCTCGTCGTCCGAAAGCTCGAAATCGAAGATCTCGATGTTTTCCGACAGGCGTTCGACGCGCGAGGTGCGCGGGATCGCAGCGACATTCTGTTGCACCAGCCAGCGCAGGCAGACCTGCGCCGGCGTCTTGTGATGCAGACGCCCGATCTCGGCGAGCGTCCGGTCGGTCTTGATCCGCCCCTTGGCGATCGGGCTGTAGGCGACCAGCGCGAGCCCGTGCTGATCGCAGGCCGCCCTCACCTTCGCCTGGTCGAGATAAGGGTGGTATTCGACCTGGTTGCAGGCCAGCGGCTCCGGCGACAACGCCACCGCCTGCTCGATCAGCGCCACGGTGAAATTGGAAACGCCGATGTGGCGGGTCAGGCCCATGCGCTTGGCATGCGACAGCGCGCCCAGCGTCTCCTCCAGCGGCACGTGCGAATTGGGCCAGTGCAGCAGCAGGAGATCGACGGAGGGAAGTCGCATGCGCGCCAGGCTCTCCTTGACCGAGCGCTCGAGATCGTGGGGCGCGAAATGATTGGTCCAGACCTTGGTCGTCAGGAAGATGTCGTCGCGGCGCACGCCGGAGGCGCGCAAGCCGTCGCCGACCTCGCGCTCATTCTCGTAGACCTGTGCGGTATCGATGTGGCGATAGCCGAGCCGCAGCGCCTGCTCGACCACACGGGTGCACATGCGCCCGCTCAGCTCCCAGGTCCCCAGCCCGATCGCCGGTATCCTTGCGCCATTGGTCTCGACGAACAGCATGAGGAATCCTCTCTGTCGCGGTCGCCCCAAATCATGATCCAGGCGTCATTATGAACCCGGCTGGCAACACTGCCAACGGGCGACACCGGCCGCCGGGTCGGATCTTGCGCGCAATGCTAACGGGAGGTTCGTGCCAGGCCTTGACGTCAGGCCTTGACGTCAGGCCTTGAGGTCAGGCCTCGAGCTCAGGCTTTGGCAAGCGCCTGGAATACGGTGTCAGGCGCATGCGCGATCACAGCGAGCAGCGCGCGGGCGGGTCCCCGCGGGGCCCGCTTGCCCTGCTCCCAATTGCGGATGGTCTCGACGGGAACGCCGAGCTTGGCCGCGAACTCCATCTGGGTCAGGCAGGCACGGCGGCGCAAATCGCGCACGGCGAGCGAGCTGGTGTCGGGCGGCGCTGCGTTAGGTACGGGCTGGATTGGAAACGGCTGGACCGGAAACTCCCGCCCATCCCGCAACTCGACAATCCGTCCGTCCGCCTTCAACCGCACACGCATGCTCATTCCCCCAAGCAAGGCGATGATGCGGCAGCTCGCTTAAGTTCGGATTAAAGATGATGGCTGCGTATACGGTCTCGTGCCCCGGACGCAGCGCAGCGCTTCTTCAGCGGTGCGCTGCAGAGCCGGGGCCCATGTCGCTGCAATACTGTGCCGCTTCTGGGTCCCGGTTGCGCAGCAACGCCAAGGGCGTTGCAGCGCGCCGGGGAGACGAGAGTGCGTGTAGCCCTACCTCAACCCGAACCACAACGTCGCGATGCCGAGGAAGGAGAAGAAGCCGACGACGTCAGTGACCGTTGTCACGAACGTGCCGGAGGCCACGGCCGGATCGGCCCTGACACGTTCGAGCGCCATCGGGATCAGGATGCCTCCGAGTGCGCCGGCGAAGAGGTTCACGATGATGGCGAGCCCGATGACCAGGCCGAGGCCCGGGATCCTGAACCAGGCCACCGCAGCGACGCCCGTGATCACGGCAAAGGCGAGACCGTTGACGAGGCCGACCAGGCCCTCGCGCACCACCACGCGCCAGGCATTGGAGGAGCCGAGCTCGCGCGTCGCCAGCGCCCGCACCGCGACCGTCATGGTCTGGGTCGCGGCATTGCCGCCCTGGCTTGCGACGATCGGCGCCAGCACGGCGAGCGCCACCATCTTCTCGAGCTGCCCCTCGAACAGGCCGAGCACGGACGACGCCAGAAAGGCGGTGGCGAGATTGACCAGCAGCCAGTTGAACCGCGCGCGTGCAATGGTGAACACGGTGTCGGACAGCTCTTCGTCGCTGTTGACGCCGCCGAGCGCCTTGAGGTCCTCGTCCGCCTCTTCCTCGATGACGTCGACGACGTCGTCGACGGTGATGACGCCGACGAGGCGGTCCTGGGTGTCGAGCACCGGGGCTGCGACGAGATTGTACTTGCCGAACATGCGCGCCACCTCCTCCTGGTCCTCCAGGACGCAGACGCGGCGGCGATCCTCGTCGGTCAGTTCGGCAAGCGCCACCGGGCGGCGGGCGCGCAGCAGCACGTCGAGCGAGACCGCGCCCTGCCAGTGCTGCTCCTTGTCGACGACGTAGATCTCGTAGAAGCGGTCTGGCAGATCCGGCGTCTCGCGCATGTAGTCGATCGCCTGCCCCACGGTGAAATCCTGCGGCACGGCGATGAACTCGGTCTGCATCCGGCGGCCGGCGGAGTTCTCCGGATAAAGCAGGCTGCGCTCGAGCACGACGCGCTCCTTGAGCGGCAGCTTCTCGAGGATCTCCTCCTGATCGGCCTGATCGAGCGTTTCCAGCAGCTCGACCGCGTCATCGGATTCGAGCTCGCGCACACCTTCCGCGACCGTCTGCGGCGGCAGTTCCTCGAGGATCTCCTCGCGCACGCCCTCGTCGAGCTCGTTCAGCGCGGAGAAGTCGAAATCGCGCCCCGTCAGCTCAACCAGGCGGACCCGATCGTCGGGCTCGAGAGCCCCAATGAGATCGCCGAGATCGGCCTCGTGCAGCTCGGCAACGCAGGCGCGCAGCGCGGCGCTGTCGCCGGCCTCGATCGCATGGGTAATTTCCGCGACGAATTCGTGACGAATTTCGCCGTCTTCATTGCGCATCGGCACGTGGTCGAGTACCGATTCCGCGGCAGATGCGGCACCGTCCAGATGTTCATCCATGGCGCGCCTCGCCGTTCGACAGGTTGGAACGAGTGGTCTGAGCTGACGGTTCAGGCAATACCCACAAGGCAACTCTGAGCGCAATGACAAAGATGCTTCGACTGAGGTGGACCTCGATGTCGGCAGGCGCAGCCCTCGCCGCCCTCACCGGCATCGCCTCGAGTGAAGCCGCCGAGTGCCCGCGCAAGGACGCGCTCGGCACCTCCCGCATTCTGAGCGTCGACGCCAAGACCGCGCCGCGCGTGGGCCTGAAGAGCTTTCCGCAGACGCTGGAGCTTGCCGATCACGAGGTCGTGCTGACCTTCGACGACGGGCCGCATCCGCCGACGACGTCGAAGGTATTGGTGGCACTGGCGCAGGAATGCGTGCGCGCGACCTTCTTCCTGATCGGCCTGCACGCCTCCGAACACCCTGACATGGTCAAGCGCATCGCGCGCGAGGGCCACAGCATCGGTCACCACACCTTCTCGCACCCGTTCATGGCGCGCATTCCGTTCGACAAAGCGAAGAGCGAAATCGACCGCGGCATCGCGGCCGTCGAGCTGGCTCTGCACGGCACCTCGACAACGACGCCCGCGACCCCGTTCTTCCGCTTCCCCTATTTCGAGGCGACGCCAGCCGAGCTTGACCTGCTCCAGTCCCGCGGCATCGTGGTGTTCGGGGCCGACCTGTGGGCCAGCGACTGGAACGAGATGACGCCGGAGCAGGAAATGAAGCTCGTCACCGAGCGGCTCGCCGCCGCCGGCAAGGGTATCATCCTGTTCCACGATCCCAAGGCGCGTACGGCTGCGATCATGCCGGCCTTCCTGCGGTATCTGAGGGAGAACCGCTATCGGGTGGTTCACGTCGTGCCGGCGGGTGCATCACAGAAGAGTGCCGACGCGCATTGATGCCGGAATGTCACGCCGGTGCAAAATGGGGTGATTTGGGCCCTATTAACAGTCCGTTCATGCTACGCCATGCAAGTATCAAGGGGACTTGTCGCGGCAGGGTTCTGGGTCGGGGTTCTTGCGCCTGAACCGTTTGCTGATGTCTCCGACCTACTATGGCGGCAATCGCGTAAGAGGGCAGACCGGGTTCATGATCGGAAGTAGCGTTGTTGCTCGGACGCGATCGTGGATCGTCCTTTGCCTTGGCAGCTTTCTTGGCGGATTCCTTGGTGTCCTGACCATCGGCTCGCCGGCCATTGCGGCCGACTGCCCCGGCCATCCGGACGCGCTCGGGACCTCCCGCACGCTCGTGGTCGATCCGCACGAGCATCCCCGCATCGGCACCATGCAGTACCGCGAGACGCTGCCGCTGAAGGACCATGAAGTCGTCCTGACCTTCGACGACGGTCCGTTGCCGAAATATTCCAACCAGGTGCTGCAGATCCTCGCCGACGAGTGCATCAAGGCGACCTTCTTCATCATTGGCGAACAGGCCAAGGCGAACCCGGAAGGCGTGCGCAAGCTGGTCGCAGCGGGCCATACCGTCGGCACCCACAGCATGACGCATCCGCTCACAATGGACCGGATGCCGCTCGACAAGGCCGAGGCGCAGATCAATGGCGGCATCGAGTGGACATCGGCCGCAATGACCGATCCGTCCAAGCTCGCGCCGTTCTTCCGCATTCCCGGCCTGATGCGCGCCGACGGCGTCGAGAACGTTCTGATCTCGCGCGGCATCCAGGTCTGGAGCGCCGATTTCCCGGCGGACGACTGGCGCCATGTGTCGCCCGATCGCGTCTATCAGCTCGCAATCCAGCGGCTTGAGGCCAAGGGCAAGGGCATCCTGCTGCTGCACGACATCCAGGCCCGCACGGTGGCGGCGCTGCCGAAGATCATCCGCGACCTCAAGGCGCGCGGCTATCGCATCGTGCACGTGGTGCCCGCGACCGCCGAGCAGCTGGCGACGCCGACAACGCCGGTGGAATGGCTGCTGCATCCGCCGACCGAGACCACACCGATCGCGCGCTGGCCGGCCGTGCCGAACTTCGTGTTCGCGCAGACCAAGACGCTTCCGGCACCCTCGCTGGCCGACCTCAACGCACAGGCCGCGCACCAACCGCTGCTGCCGCGCAAGACCATGGCGCTCGCCAATGTCGCGGCCACCCTGCCCGCGCCTGGCCGCGATCTCTTTGCGATCCCGGAAGGCTCGGTCGAGGTGCTGCTGTCGACGACCTTGTCGCGGCGCGCCGCGACGCGCCTGGCAATGGCGGCCGAGACGCCTCCTGCGGCCAAGGTCAAAGCCGGCAAGTGGCACGCTCGCCGCACCGCGCGCGCTGCTCATGGCACACCGAACCACGCCGCAGAGACCGAGGGCACTGCAGCCAAGAGCACTGCCCCCAAGAGCGCCGCGCCCAAGAGCACAGCGCCGCGCCCGACCCGTGTGGCAAGCCTGAAGAAGCGCGCGCAGTAGAGCTTACTGTCGCATGATGTTGGCGACGCAGAGCAATACGATCAGCGCCAGGAAGAACAGGTCCATATAGGACTTGACCTCGCCGTCGCGCCGCAGCCGGGCGACGTCAACCACGACCTGCTTGCGCACACTCGTTCCGCCAGTGCCGTCATTGAGCGGAGCCTGAAGGCGCTTGGTCTCGGCTTCCAGCTTCTCGATCTTCTGGTAAAAGTAGAACGCCCGCAGCGTCGAAGCTGCGCGCATGCCGGTATAGACCAGCACCAGGATCGCGATAATCGCCCGGTTCTGGTACTTCTCCATGAAATTCAGGCTGAAATAGACCATCGCCATGAATGCGAAGTTGGTCACGAAGCGATAGACGAAGCTTAAAAAGACCATGCGGGCTTAAGCCTTGAAGGGTGGCGCAACCGACCGTGTTGCAAATGCGGGGATCAGGAGCCCAGACCGGAACAGCCGGCCTGAATGCCATGCAGCCCCGTCTACGCCAACTTTGTTTCAACAAAGATACTATTGCCCCGGCGATGCCGCCTTTTAGCCACGCCCGGCCATAATGCAAGCCGGAGCCCCGGCCGTCGAGCCGTCCGCGCGCCTGTTGGCTGCAACGGCTCCTTGGAGATTTGGCGGAAGTCCCGATAGACTGGGGTCGCCACATGTGGGGTCTGCCGATGCCGAAGAAGGGAATCACCGGCCACGACGACTGGGTTCTGACCGAGGCGCTGGCGACTGCGCTGGTCGCGCTGGAGCAGCTCGACACCAAGCACCAGCCGAGCGCGCATATGGACGACATCCGCAAGATGCTCGCGAACGGCAAGGAGCCGGCGGCGGTGACCCTGCATCTCGCCCAGGCCAAATGCCGGCTTTTTCCCGACCTCGATCCGCTGGAGATCTACCGGGAATACGGCATCGGCGAGGAATATGGCTGAGGGCGCCGTTGACGGCCGGACCTAAGGCCCGCCGGCGACCGATCCGGCGATCACCATGACCAGCGCGGCCAAGTCGATCTTGCCGTTGACGATCAGCTCCTCCGAGGCTTTCGCGTCGTGCGCCCGTTCGACCTTCAGCGATTGCGGCCGGTTCGCCGCCTGCCGCTTCAGCTCCTCGACGATGGCTTCCGTGAGTTTCTCTTCCAGCATGGGCTTGTCCTCAGGCCGCCATCGCACGGCAGGATTGCGCGCAGGAGCGGCACATGGCGACGCACTCGTCCATGCCGCCGACCCGTTCGCAATCCTCGGCGCATTCGCTGCAAATTTCGGCGCATTCGCCGCATGTGTGCCGGTGATGCGGCGTATTGATCAGCATGAAATGCGCCGCCGTCCGGCACATTTCGGCGCACGCCATCATCAGGCGGAAATGCTTGGGCTCGACGTGCTTGCCGCCGGTCTCGAGGCAATGGTTCATCGCGGTGCCGAGGCAGGTCTGATAGCAGCTCATGCAGAGCGCGATGCAGCGCGTCATGTCTTCGGATTGAGCCATCCGGTGTCTCCATTGCTCGCCCCCTGCACCGGTCAACCAGGGGGATGTTGTGATCGTTCCTGCCGTCGTGCCGATTGTGACGTCCAGGGAACCTCGCAAAGCTAGCCGTAACGCCTGGCGCGCACCGCCCGGTAGCGAGCATCGGTCTGCGGCTTGATGAACAAGGCGGCCACGCTTGGATGGCGTTTGCGTATCTCGGTCTCGATCGAAACGACGCATCGCTCGATATCGTCGGCGCGCTTGTCGTCCGCAAATTCGATGCTGAGGGCCGCAACGATTTCGGCCGGCGACAGCTGCACCGTCAGCAGGCCGTTGGCCCTGAGCACGCCGGGCGACCGCCTTGCGATGTCGAGGACCGATCGCGCAAGTTCCGGATCGGCGGGCTCGCCGATCAGCAGGCTCTTGCTCTCGCGCGCGAGACCGATCGACACGATCGCCAGCAATATCCCGATCATGATCGAACCGATCCCGTCCCAGACCGGCTGGCGCAGCCATACGGCCGCGGCAGTGGCCGCCGCGGCAATGGCGATGCCGACCAGCGCCGCGCTGTCCTCGAGCAGCACCATGAATGCCGGAGGATCCTTGCTGCGAACGAAAGCCTGGTAATACCCGAACCGCTGGCCGTCGGAGCTGAAGCGCCGCAGGGCAACCAGCCAGGAACCGCCTTCAAACAGGAACGACAGCCCGAGCACCACGAAGCTGACGATCGGACTTTCGATCGGCTCGGGTGCGGCGACATGCAGAATGCCCTGATACAGCGAGACACCGGCGCCCAGGGCGAAGATCAGCAGCGCAACGATGAAGCTCCAGAAATACAGCTCGCGCCCATAGCCGAGCGGATGGGATTCGTCGGGCGAGCGGCTCGCGCGCCGGTAGCCGTAGAGCAGCAGGATCTCATTGGTCGTATCGACGAGCGAATGCACCGCTTCGCTCGTCATGGCCGAACTTCCCGTCCACGCGGCGGCGCCGATCTTCGTGACCGCGACCAGGACATTGCCGAAGAGCGCCGCATAGACCGCGGTCTTCGAGGATGATTCTGTTGCCAATGTCCGATACCCCGTTCCTCATGCCAGCCGCCGCGGCAGGCTGTTGTGGATCGTGCAGGCGGCGAGCGCGGCGTGGCCGAACGCGACCGATATCTGGTGCAGGTCGGTGACGACGTCGCCGATGCCGTAGAGCCCGTCGACCGAGCTGCGCTGATGGTCGTCGACTTTCAGATGGCCGTCTGCGGTGTGTTCGGCCCCAAGCGTCATCGCGAGATGCGAGCGCACTTCCGCACCCATCACCGGGTAAACCATCTCGAATTGCGCCGTCCGGCCATCGGCGAAGACGGCTTCAACGCCGTCGTCTCGCCGCCTCAGGCGCAGGCCGGGCGCGACGACGATCTCGACACCGGCTTCATTGAGCTCCGCTGCCGCGGGCTTCCCGTCATCCTCGCCCGTTGCCAGCAGCGTCACGTCGCGCGAGTAGCCGCGCATGAAGAGCGCCTTGCCGGCGGCGCGGTGAAGCGGACCGACGATGCCGATGCGACGGTCGATCGCCTCGAAGGCGTCGCAAACGGGACAGTAGCGCAACAGCCCGTCCGCGACGGCCGCGCGCCATTCGTCGAACGGCGGATGGGCGTCGACGATGCCGCAGGCAAGGATGACGGTGGCGGCCGTATGCGCGCCGCCGTTCCAGATCGCCTGAAAACCGTGATCGTGTCGTCGCAAGCTGGTGACCTCGGCATCAACGCGCGTGACCGCGAGCTCGCCCAGTTGCGCGGACATGCGCGCGAGCAGGTCAGTGCCGGAGAGGCCGTGGACGAAGCCCGGCACATTGTGACTGCGCGGGATCAGCGCCGCCCGGCTCGCGCCTGCGTCCACGACACAGACGCGGCGCCGAAATCGCGCGAGGTAGATCGCAGCCATCAGCCCGGCCGGGCCGCCGCCGACGATCAGGCAATCATACGGCTGATCATTCGCCATCATTTGGGGTTTGGATCCGACAGGCCCGCACCGGGCTCGCGAAGCTGTCCGCTCCGCGCCAGGCGGACCGCGTTGCCGAGTGCGCGCGCGACGTTCTGCACCTCCGTCTGGAATGCCCTGTCGTCATCGAGGTCGCGGTGCGAGGTGGCGTATGGCTCCATGTAGCCGACATAGCCATCGAGCTCGGCGAAGCGGCCCGCCGAGATCAACTGCATATCGGTCAACCAATCCGACAAGGCCCGGCGCACGCCCTCGGCACCGACCGCATCGCCGTGAACGACGAGGCCGAAATGACGGCCGGCGAGATGGCGCGGATAAGGCCAGCCCTTCAGCTCCAGCGCCTTCGCCTCGGCCGCCTTCTTGCCGTGGGTCGAGGTCGGATCGGGATTGCCGCCGTCGGCGCAGACCATGCGGTCCATCATCGCCTTCAGTCCGGCGGGTACGTGATACCAGTTCACCGGCGTCACGATCAGGATGCCGTGGGCCGCGACCCACAGCGGATAGATATCGTTC
The DNA here is from genome assembly GCF_023073215.1 of Bradyrhizobium sp. 35. Classification (NCBI taxonomy): domain Bacteria; kingdom Pseudomonadati; phylum Pseudomonadota; class Alphaproteobacteria; order Hyphomicrobiales; family Nitrobacteraceae; genus Bradyrhizobium; species Bradyrhizobium sp. 35. The sequence continues at coordinate 180,380 of NZ_JADPJC010000108.1, read as the reverse complement.
ATCCAGTCGTCGGTCTGCCCCAGCGAATAGTTTGGATAGCAGCTGCACGGCCAGTGGCAGAGCGGCATCGCGGTTCCGACGCAGGATTTGCAGGGATGGATCGTCTTGCCGAACTCCGAGGCCAGGCGCGACAGGTCCAGGATGTCGACGGCAAACCCAAGCTCGGCAAAGACCGGCTCGGCGAGTTCGACCAGACGCCAGGTCTTGGACATCTCGCCGGGACAGGTGTGCTCGCTGCGGGCCGAGCCGTTGATGATGAGGATGCGCGGCGTCTCGTCCGCATCGTCATGGCGTCGCTGCGCCGCCAGGATCTTCGCGCGCGCATCGAGCCAGTCGATGGCGATGTCGTAATCGGGATCGGAGAATCCCGCGCCCGCCTTTCGCGTCAGCGGGGCCTTGCGTGAATCGCTGTAGGCGTCCCAGGCCGCGCCGACGATGGCGTCGAGCTCGCGCTGGAGCGGTGCAAAGGCGGGATCGACGAACCGGCTCCTGTAGCGGCGCTCGAAGGCCTCGCGCGAGAGCTTGACGGGCGGCATCCCCTTGCGAATGTCGGCTTCCGTCATGCTGGCTCCTCGCGAGGTCGGTACAGTTCGACCAACCCGGGGCGCAGCGCGCGGTTCCTTCTCGCTCTCCTCTCGTCGCCCTACTGGCGGACAACTTCCGGCGGCACATCGAACTGCGCGATGCGCTGGTCCAGCCGCCACAGTTCGATGCGGTGCACCAGCACGAGCGATGCGGCCTCGCGCTTGGCCTGCTCATCATCGTCGCAGACCAGGTTGATGCATCCAAACACATGCCCGTCCGGATCGATCTGGAACGCGCGGTAGTGCTTGATGCTCCGCATCGTCACCCTCCCCGTCTCGGGTAGACAGGTTCGCTCAGCCAGTCCGTCAGGTTCGAGGTCACCTCGTTCTGCTTGGCGCGCTGAAGCAGCATGTCGCGCTCCTTGCCGGGCGGCAGGCTGCGCGCACGCTCGCGAGCGGTTTGGGCGAATGCCGCCAACCGCTCCTGGAGCGATTGGGTCTGTTTCCTGCGGTTGCGTTTCGCGGTCATTGTACTTTCACAAAGCCCTTCAGATGGAAGGATTGGGATGGGAGGAATTGGCCCCGGCGGGAGGTCGGCGCCGGGGCCAGAGTTTCGTGCCGGTTGGGGCGGCCCAGCCCGGCAGTGTTGGCAGCTTCGGCCGCAACCGCAGGTTCCGGCATTTCAATAAGTTAACGGTGCGTGATTTTGCTGGTGCGAAACGAAACGGCCGAGCAGCGACGGATGCGCGCATTCCCTTCGCGCGCCGGCACTGCCTCGAGTGCGCCGGAACCGAAATGCTGATTCGCTTATTGATGAGGGACTTGAAGGAGGATCATCATGGTGAAAGCAGCATGGAAACAACCGGGTTCACCGATCGGCCGCAAGGGCCCGCGCAAGGCAAACCCCGCGTACAAGCGGCGGGCGCGCGAACGATGGACACCTGCGGACGTGAGCAAGCTGAAGCAGCTCGCAAAAGGAAACACGCCCACGGGCGTCATGAGCATCAAGCTGCAGCGTCCGGTCGCGGCCATTCGCAGCAAGGCGCAGCGCGAAGGCATTTCGCTCAAGCCCGTCAACCGCTCGCCTTACAACAGGCGATCCAAAGCAGCGAAGCGGCGCTGAGCGAGGCACCCATCCCGGCGCAGCTAGACGTTTAGTGTCGTCGGCTCCTATTCCGACGGCGCGCGGTGCCGGAGATCCTGTCCTTCCCGGTCGTCGCGGAGGGCCTTGAGCTCCGAGCGCAACATCGCGCTTTCCATCACCACCCGGCGCACCTGGCGCGTGGCGTGATCAAGCTGGTCCGCGACCGCTCTGCGCTGCGCCCGGAGGGCGCGGCTTGCTTCGATCGCGCGCTCAGCGCGGGCAAGCAGGACGTCGTTCATGGAACGACAATACAGGATTCGGGACGAAACTGCCTTTACGTAAGTTACGTCAATTACTCAAAACCAGCCATCCGCTCAAAAAACATTCGCGAACGCTAACCTGGATCAAGTACGACCGTCCCCCAACCGAGCAAACGCTTAGCTCCGTCGATAGAGTTGCAGATAGCTCGGCGAGAACAGCGCCGCGTCCTTGAGCGCATCGAGATCGGTGATGGTCAGCGTGCGATCGCGCAGCACGATCAGACCGGAAGCACGCAACTCCTGAACCGTGCGGTTGAGATGGACCACCGACAGGCCGGTGGCGTCCGCAAGATCCATTTGCGTCACCGGCATCACGCAGGAATTGCCCTCGACCATGCCGACAGGACGCAGCCGCTCGATGATTTCGCAGAACAGATGGGCCACGCGTTCGAAGGCCACCCGGCGGCCGAGATTGATGGCCCATTCGCGCTGGATCGCGTTGTTGACAAGCGTCTCGCACCAGAACGCTTCCGCCAGCGCGCGGTCGCTCGCCACCAGACTCTCGAACCGCGCGCGCTTGATTTCGGTGTAGACGACCGGCGTCATCGCCGCGATGGAATGATCCATCACCGACAACAGGAACGCGTGCGCGTCGCAACTTTCGCCGGGAAAGAGAAAATTGACGATCTGGCGCCGCCCGTCCTCGAGCGTCTTGTAGCGGCAGAGCCAGCCCGACAGCACGAGGCGCACGCTGTCGACCGGATCGCCCTCCGAGATCAGATCCTCGCCCGCTCCTGCGCGCTGGATTCCCTCGAGCATTGCATATTCGAGCGAGGTGCGGGCCTCCGTCGACAGCGGCCTCAGCACGTTCAGCCGGCGAATGACCGGGTCCACCTGGCTGCGATCTAGCGTCGACAAGGGCATCAGCTGGCCACCGCCGGTGTATGAAACGCCCGCTTGCTGAGGGGAATGGTGATCGTGCATTCCAATCCCTTGGGACTGAATGCCAACCTGGTCTGCCCCTTGAACTCGAACGCGAGTGTGCGCTCCAGAAGCTCGGTCCCAAATCCTTTGTGCGGCGGCGGCGCAACCGGCGGCCCACCGCGCTCCCGCCACTCGAACACCAGCTCCGCCGGGTCGGTGCCCTGCTCGAGGCGCCAGGAAATCTCGATGCGACCGGTCGGCCGGCTCAGGGCGCCGTATTTGAGTGCGTTGGTCGCGAGCTCGTGAATGGCAAGGGCAAAGGTTTCCGCTGCCTTCGACTGAAAACGCACCGGGGGACCGCTGACACGTACCTGCTCGCCCTCCCTGGCATTATAGGCCAGCATCTCCTCGACGGCGAGGTATTCGAGATCGACGCCGCCCTCGGGATCGCGGGTCACCAGCGCCTGGGTACGGGCGAAAGCGTTGAGCCGGCCGTCGAGATGAGAGGCAAACTCCTCGACCGTCGAGCTCGTATCGGCCGTGCGACGGGCGATCGAGCGCACCACGCCGAGCGTGTTGCGGACCCGATGCTGGAGCTCGGCCAGCAGCAGGCGCTGCCGCTCCTCGGCGCGGGTCATGGCGGTGATGTCAACGAAGGTGATCACGACCCCGGCGATGAAGTTTTCGATGCTGCGATAGGGCAGGATTCGCACGATGTAGCGCGTGCCGCTGTCCGGCGCCCTCAGCTCGCGCTCGGCGCTGGCAAGCGTCCGCAGCACGCTGCGAACGTCGTCATAGAGGTCCTCGATCGGGACGCGCGCCTTGATGTGCGCGATGGGCCGGCTAATGTCGGTTTCTACGAGATGCAGAATTTGCGTGATCGCCGGCGTGAAGTTCATCACGCGCAACTCGTTGTCGAGGAATACGGTCGCGATCTGCGTGCTCTCCAGGAAATTCCGGAGGTCACTGGTGGCGCGCGTCAATTCCTGGACGCGGTGAGCAAGCTCGCCGTTGACGGTGGTCAGCTCCTCGTTGACCGACTGCAATTCCTCGCGCGAGGTTTCGAGTTCTTCGTTCGCGGACTGGAGCTCCTCGTTGAGGGACTGGTATTCCTCGTTCGAGGACTTCAGCTCCTCATTGGTGCTTTCGAGCTCTTCGATGGTCGCCTGAAGGCGCTCCCGCGTCGCCCGCAGCTCGCCTTCGATACGCTCGACATGCTCGGTCTGCACCAACGCATTGGGCTTGCCTGCGCCGGCATCGATGGCGCGCACCGGGCCGTCCTTGAACAGGACGACAAAATTGCGATCGCCGCTGCCGCTCTCCTGGATCGGCTCCACCGTGATGTCGACGGGAATGTGCTGGCCGTTGGCGCCGAGCTGCACCTGTTCGGCATGGGCGGGCTCGTTGGTCTCCGCCGCGCGGCTGAGCACCGCCCGCAGGTCCAGGCGGAGATCGCGGTGGACGAGTTGGAGCAGATCGAGCGTGGCGGCGCCTGCCGTCGGCTCGATGTAGCGTCCGGTGCGCCCGGAAAAGTGCAGGACCTGAAAGTTGCTGTCGGCGATGACATAGGCGGGCGCATAGCGCTCCGCGATCCGCTGCGCGCGACGCTCCAGCCCGATATCAGGGCGGAAGGAGCGCGCCGGCGCTATCTCGAGGTTTGCCCTCCCCGCGGCGGTCGTGATCGGAAATTCCGGCGGCAGCCGGGTTCCGGTCTCGAGCTTCTTGAAGATGCGGGCGCGGCGGTCGACCGGTACGAACAGTTTTGGATGCCGCGTGACGTTCTCGGAATTGCCGAGGAACAGGAACCGATCCGGCAGAAGGGCGAAGTGGAATAACGGGATCACCCGGTTCTGCAATTCGGCATTGAGGTAGATCAGCAGGTTGCGGCAGGAGACGAGATCGAGCTTGGAGAACGGTGCGTCCTTGATCACGTTGTGCTGCGAGAAGATGCACATCTCGCGCAGCTCCTTGACCACGCAATAGGTGTCACCTTCGCGCACGAACCAGCGCGCCAGGCGCTCGCCGGTCATCTCCGCTTCGATCTTGGTGCGATAGCGGCCGACGCGCGCAGCCGCCAGCGCCCGTCCGTCGATGTCGGTCGCGAAGATCTGAACCTGCGGTGGCGAGTCCATTTTGGCCATGTACTCGCGCAGGAGGATAGCGATCGAATAGGCCTCCTCGCCGGTTGCGCAGCCGAGCACCCAGACGCGAACCTGCTGGCTCGCGTCCTTGCCTTCGAAGAGCTTCGGGACGATCTGGTTCTCCAGCACCTCGAATTCACGCTTGTCGCGGAAGAATTCGGTGACGCCGATCAAGAGGTCGTTGAAGAGGTGCTGCGCCTCGTCCTGGTCGTTGCGCAGGAAATCGACGTAAGCGGAAATGTCGCCGATCTGGACCACCTGCATCCGCCGCTGCACGCGACGCAGGAAGGTGTTCTGCTTGTAGCCGTGGAAATCATTGCCGGTCTTGCTGCGCAGGATGTCGGCGATGCGCGACAGCGAGGTCGCTGCAGCGGCCAGCACCTCATCGAACCCCTGCTTCTCCTCCAGCCGCCGCAGATGACGGGCATAGACCTGGATGTGCTCGGCGATGTCTTCGGCGGTCAGCACGTAGTCGGCGATCGCCGCCGGCGTATCGGCGTCCTTCAGATGATCCGCGTCGTCGCTCGCGCCTTTTTCGGCGATGGCAAGGCCGCCGTGGTCCTTCAGTGTCGCGGTACCCAACGTGCCATCGCCGCCGATGCCGGACAGGATCACGCCGATCGATTGCTCGGCGCGTTCTTCCGCCAGCGACACCAGGAAGCTGTCGATCGTCGCCCGCTCGCCGGGCGCCTGCTCGGCCGGGCGGACGCCGAAGCGACCGTCCTGGATCGTCGTGATCATCGCCGGCGGGCACAGATAAATCGTGCCACCCTCGATGGTCTGGCCGTTGCCGACGTCGGAAATCTTGCCACCGTGGGAATTTCGCACGATCTGGCGCAGCCGCGGCTCGTCGAGGGCCTCATGATGCTGGAATGCGAGCACGACGGCCTGGTCGGCGCTTACGGTCAGCCTGGAAAAGAACCGCTCGACGCTATCCAGAGCTGTCGGCGCGGCGCCCACCCCGATGATCAGCGGAGACCTGGTCTGGCGCTCTCTTTCGACCGACTGGTCGCCGATTTCATGCATGGTCTCGGTAGCTCTCATTCATTGACGGGAACCAGAGGACGCCCGCTCGCCGCAAATAGCAGAATTGATATTATCCCAACAGGTGCAAGGCGGAAACGTCACGCTGCGTTCCGTACAGCGAGCATTGGGCATTAGGCATTGAGCTTGGGTGGCCTGCCAACGCCCCCAGATCACTCCGGACCGACTTGCTGCCGAAGATAGGCGATCCGCTGCTCGATCAGGACGCGATGGCGCAGCCATTCCGTGAGGGTCTGCTTCAGCGCCTCGACCAACCGTTCCGCCTGGCCCGCGTCGTGGCCGCCGGCACTGAGCTCGCGGATGCGCGCCTCCTGATCGAGGATGCGCCGCGAACCCTCCTCGATATCCCGATCGGCCTTGATCAGATGGCGGCGCTCGGTATCGAGCTGCTCGGTCCATTCGGCGAGGGAAATGGCCATCGCGACCCTCAAGCCTCCCGCTTGCGAATGGGAGGATCGAGCGACTTTAGCACAACGCGCCGGATCATGTCGGCATATTCGCGATATTCGGCAGCGCGCGCCTGGTACATCTCGGCCACCGCCGGCCGGCCGTTGCGCCGTCCGTCGGCGGCCATGCGCTGCACCAGCTCGGCCCGCTCCTCGATGATGCGCAGTGCGACCCGCAGGGCTTCATCCACTTGCCCCTCCTGCTCTTTTGCGAGGACGTCGGCGGCGAAGGCGTGACCGACCTGGCAACGGAAGCGCATCGGGTGCGATTCCTTCATCTCGGACAGGACGCCCCCGCAGGCCGGACAGGTCAGCGCAACCGGATCGGCCATCGAGACGAGACGGTCACTGCCGATCCGTTCGCCGGCCGCGATCTCGACCTCGAGCCGGATCTCCGGCGGGATCGGCAGTGCGGCGCCGGCAGCCTCCCTGGCGAGATCAGACAGCACGTCGCCCATTCCGGCGCCGGGAACGCAAAGATCGATGATGGTCGCCTCGAGGGCGCTCCTTGGCATTTCATCGGCGATGGCATCCGAGGGGTCCTGAACCACCGAAATCCCGCCGCAACGCTTGATGGCGTTGAGACCGGCCGAACCGTCCGACAACAGGCCGCTGAGCAGCACACCGATCACACGTGGGCCGTAATTGATGGCGGCCGAGCGAAACAAGGCATCGATGGCCGGCCGGACCATGTTCTCGCGCGGGCCGCGCCCGAGGAATACGCGATCCTCGGACAGCAGCAGATGGTGGTCCGGTGCGGCCAGATAAACCCGGCCTGGCTCGATCTTCATGCCGTTTTCGGCCTGCCGGACCGGGAGCGGACCGGCGCTGCTGGCCACCGTCGAGAGAATGCCGATGCCCTGCGCCGGGATGTGCAGCACGATGAACACCGCCGCGGGCAGATCCGGCGGCAGCCGGCCCAGGATCTGCTTCAGCGGCGCGGTCGCGCCGGCCGAGCCACCTATGACGATGATGTCGCGGTTGCTCATGGAACCCACTATCGGTTGTATTCGTTTGTACCAAGGCGGGTCACCGCCCTATGTTCCTATGAACCGGCAACGAAGGGGTGGAAGGCACCATGGCGATGTCGCCTCGATCGTCAGGTCCAGAGTCGGCGCTCAGCGGGCGACGCATCTTCATTGTCGAGGACGAATATTTTCTCGCCGACGACATTGGCAGAGCATGTCGCGCGCTCGGCGCAGACATCGCGGGCCCGGTGGGCGATCTCAACGACGCACTCCGTATCCTGCACGACGGCAGTGTTCTGGATGCCGCCGTGCTCGACGTGAACATCCGCAGCGAGATGATCTTTCCGGTCGCGCGCGAACTGAAGGCACGGAACGTCCCCTTCCTCTTCACGACCGGATACGACAAGGTCACGATCAGTCCGGAATTCCACGACGTGCCGATCCTGGAGAAACCGATCGATATGCCTGCGATGGCACAGAGGCTGGCGGCGCTGATCGCCGATCCGCACGGCCGAGCCTGACGGCGATCAGAACAGATGCGCGAAAGCGAGCCAGGCGGTCACCGCCAGACACAGAAGCACCGCAGCATAGGGCAACGCGATCCGCAAATCAGCAGCCCTCCCGGTCATCAACCCATCATCATCCAGACGATCGCCGCCATCATGACGAGAAAACCCGTGATTGCCGTTGCGACAAAGGCCTGTTCGACGCGATCCATCGGCATCACAGCCCCCTTTTTCCAGCCGAACCAGTCTGACGGCGCGGGGAGCTTTGCGCATTAGGCTATGTGAATCGGCGTCCTCCTTATCGGTCCGCGCCGCACTGGTTAGCTTAGATTGCGACGGTATCGTTCTACGACTTCGCCGTGCCCGGCTCCGCCATCTTGCGATGCTGCTTGGCCAGCATCTCGTTCGGCGTGACGTTGGCGATCGTGGTCTGGATCTTGTTCTTCATTCCGGTCACGATGTCGGACTCCCCGCGCAACATGGCGTCGAAGCCGGCCTTCGCCACGTCGTAGGCACTGTCCTTCGGCTCGGTGCCGACCTTGGTATCCATCATGTCGGCGCGGCGGAAGAACTCCGTTTCCGTGGCGCCAGGCATCAGGCAGGTGACGGTGACGCCGCTGTCGCGCAACTCCTCGCGGAGCGCGAATGAGAATGAATCAAGAAACGCCTTGCTGGCGTTGTAGACCGCCTGAAAACTGCCCGGCGTGAATCCCGCGATCGAGCCCGTGATCAGGATGCGCCCCGAATTGCGGCGAAGCATCGCGTTGCCGGCGCGATGGATGAGATACAGCATGCCGGTGATGTTGGTGTCGACGAGGTGCTTGATCCTGGCAAAATCCTGGTCGAGAAAGGCCTTGCCAAGACCAACGCCGGCATTGGCCAGCAGCGCGTCGATCGGCCGGTCGCCGACCGCGGCGCAGAGCTTGTCGACGCCTTCGGTGGTGGCGAGATCGGCCTGCACCGGTTCGACGCTGCTGCCGAGCCTGCGCAGATCGACGGCCACCCTCTCGATCTCGGGCTCGTCCGCCGCAATGACAAGGTTGAAACCTGCTTGGGCACAGCATCTGGCGAGTTCCAGCCCGATGCCGGTGGAGGCGCCGGTGACGACGGCGAGTTGATTGGCGGGCATGAGCGTATCCTTCGCTAATCCTCGAGGGGGATTGATGACGCTCCAATCACCGCAATGCGCGCTCGTTCCTATCGGGGACGCACGCTGGTGCGGCGCAAAGATTTTGCACTGTGGAATAGCAACCATCGTTCGTTGTTCGACTTGGTTGCCTCGTAGCTCGGGAGAAAAGAGATGAAGGCGCTGGTTTGGCACGGCAAGGAAGACATACGCTGCGACACCGTTACCGATCCGGAAATTCAGGACGCGCGGGATGCCATCATCAAAGTCACGAGCTGCGCCATCTGCGGCTCGGACCTGCACCTCTTTCACAATTACATTCCGGGCATGCTGCCCGGGGACATCATGGGCCACGAGACCATGGGCGAAGTGGTCGAGGTCGGCTCGGGCGTCGACGGCAAGCTGAAGAAGGGCGACCGCATCGTCGTGCCCTTCACAATCATTTGCGGCGAATGCGACCAGTGCAAGCGTGGCAATTTCTCGGTTTGCGAAACCACCAATCGCAAGAGTCATCTCGCTGAAAAAGCGTTTGGTCATTCGGGCGCCGGCCTGTTCGGCTATACGCACCTGACCGGCGGCTATCCCGGCGGCCAGGCCGAATATTTGCGCGTGCCGTTCGCTGACGCCACGCACATCAAGGTGCCCGCGGGCATTCCCGACGAGCAGTTGCTGTTTCTCAGCGACATCTTCCCGACCGGCTGGCAGGCCGCCGTGCAATGCGACATCGAGCCGACCGACACGGTCGCGATCTGGGGCTGCGGTCCCGTGGGGCAGATGGCGATCCGCAGCGCCATCCTGCTCGGCGCCAACCAGGTGATCGCGATCGATTGCCTGCCCGAACGGCTCAGCATGGCCGAAGCCGGCGGCGCCACCACCATCAACTTCGAAAAAGAAAGCGTCCTGGAGCGGCTCGAGGAGCTCACCGACGGCAGAGGCCCCGAAAAATGTATCGATTGCGTCGGGATGGAGTCGCATGTGATGGCTTCCCTGCCCGACACGCTGCTCGACCGCGCCAAGCAGATGGTCATGGTGGAGAGCGACCGGCCCCATGTGCTGCGCGAGATGATCTATGTCTGCCGGCCCGGCGGCATCATTTCGGTGGCAGGCGTGTACAGCGGATTCTCCGACATGCTGCCGATGGGCGCCTTCATGAACAAGGGCCTGACGATGCGCACCGGCCAGACCCACGTCAACCGCTGGACCGACGACCTGCTCCATCGCATCGAGGAAGGTCAGATCGATCCGTCCTTCGTCATCACCCACACCGTCCCGCTTAGCCAAGGCCCCGAGATGTACCAGGTGTTTCGCGACAAGCGCGACTCCTGCGTCAAGGTCGTGCTGAAGCCCTGAGGAGCAAGACCCATGTTTCATTTCTCCAACATCGTTCGCACCAAGGGCGACCCGAAAATCGTCGAGGGCGGCCCGAGCCTGAAGCGGCCCGAAGACCAGCTCGCCCGTGCGCTCGGCTGGTTCAGCATCGGTCTCGGCGTCGTGGAATTCTTCGCGCCGCGGCGCGTCACGGAAACGCTGGGCATGGAGGGCCATGAGACGCTGGTCCGCACCTTCGGCCTGCGCGAGATCCTGGCCGGGGTCATGACGCTCTCGGTCGAGAAGAACGCCGGCCTGTGGGCCCGCGTCGGCGGCGACGGCCTCGATGCCGCCGCGCTGCTCTCGGGGCTGACCGCGGACAATCCCAAAAAGGGCAATATCGCGCTGGCGCTGCTGATGGTCGGCGGCATCGCGATGCTCGATTACCGCGCCGCGCAGGACACCAAGCCGCAGCGGCCGCAGCGCGACGCACGGCGCAAGCTGTATCCGAACCGCAGCGGCTTTCCCAAGGGCATCGAGAGCGCCCGAACCGCGGCCAAGCAGATCGCAGCGCACGCCGCGACGGAACGGACCTGAGAACGCGCGACGAGGTGATGCAAGACAATGAGCGAAGCGTCCCGTAACGAAGGTGCGTGGTGGGAATCCGCCGTCATCTACGAAATCGCACTGATCTCGTTCCAGGACTCGGACGGCGACGGCAAGGGTGATCTCGCCGGCCTGACATCCCGCATCGACTATCTGAAATGGCTCGGCGTCGACGCGGTGTGGCTGACGCCGGTCTACAAGAGCCCGTTTCGCGACCTCGGCTACGACATCTCCGACTACTGCTCGATCGATCCTGCGTTCGGCAGCCTCGAGGCGTTCGACCGCCTGCTCAAGGCCCTGCACGCGGCGGATATCCGCGTGATCCTCGATCTCGTGCCCAATCATACCGCGAACGATCACGCATGGTTCATCGAGAGCAGCAGCTCACGGAACAGCGCGAAGGCCGATTGGTACATCTGGGCCGACGCAGCCGAGAACGGCGGCCCGCCCAACAACTGGCTGAGCCGCTTCGGCGGCAGCGGCTGGGAATGGTGCGAGGCGCGGCGGCAATATTACTATCACTCCTTCCTGGTCGAGCAGCCCGATCTGAACTGGCGCAACCCGCAACTGCGCGCCGCGATCGCCGACGTCATGCGCTTCTGGCTCGATCGCGGCGTCGACGGCTTTCGCGTCGATGCCAGCGCGGTCCTGATCAAGGACGCGCTGCTGCGCGACAATCCGCATAACCCGCAAGCGAAAGGCAAGCCGCCGCCGCAGCGCCAAACGCCCGTCTTTACCGACGACCGGCCGGAGACGATGGATTGCATCGAATTCATTCGCGAGGTGATCGACGGCTATCCAGGGCGGATGTTGTGCGGTGAAGTCCAAGGCAAGACCGACCGCATCGGCCACTTCTACGGCAACGACCGACCGCGCCTGCATCTGCCCCTCAATTTCGCACTGCTGGACTCGCAATGGGACGCGCTGTCCCTGCAAGCAACGATCGACGCGTATTTCAACGCCATCCCGGATCATGCATGGCCGGTCTGGGTGATCGGTGGTCACGACAAGCAACGGATCGCGAGCCAAATCGGCGAGCCGCAAATGCGCGTGCTGGCGATGCTGCTGATGACGCTGCGGGGAACGCCCTTCTTCTTCATGGGCGACGAGATCGGCCGCAAGCGCGTTCCCATTCCGCCCGACCGCGTCCACGATCCCTTCGAGAAGCTCGTGCCGGGGTATGGCCTTTGCCGCGATCCCGAACGCGCGCCGATGCGATGGGATGACAGCAGCAACGGCGGCTTTACAACCGGCGATCCATGGCTGCCGCTCGAGCCGCGCGACGGCGCGGCCAACGTGGCCGCGCAGCAGCGCGACCCACGTTCGATCCTGGCGCTGTTTCGCGCGCTGATGCGACTGCGGCGCGAGCGCGCGTGCCTGCGCCACGGCGGCTACGAGCCCCTACGCGCGCAGAACGACGTTCTTGCCTACAGGCGGACGGATGGCGGCAAGGAAATTCTGGTCGCGCTCAACATTGCCGCCGAGCCGCGGAAATTGCATTGGCAAGGTCGCGGCCGCCTGCTGATGTCGACGCATCTCGACCTGCCGTCCGAGCCGCTGCCGGACGCCTCCATCCTGCTCCGCGGCAATGAAGGCGTGATCATCGAACTCGAGCCACGGTGACGGCCGAGGAACCATCCGCGCGTCAGAGAGTCTCATCAACGCCTCCGACGTCCCCCCTGCCGGAGGCTGAATAGACGAAACCGCAGCCCCGGCGCTCACCCCCTTCAAGCGCCGGGGTGGCGGCGTGAGCCAGGAGGCGGATCATGAGCAAGACCAAGGGCCTCGGTCAGCGGATCGCCGGCAAGGCGAAACAGGCCGTCGGCGAGATCGTCGGCGATCAGAATCTCCATGAGGAAGGCAAGGAGCAAGCGGAGCGCGGCCGGGACGAACAGAGCAAGCCGAGCGAGCTCAATCCGTTGAAGAAACTCAATCAGCTGACGTGAACGCTGCCGCGCCGTCAGCCATTTCCAAGTCAATTCGCACCGGTGATGAAGGCGCCTCACGGCGACGCTCGCGCTGGGTCGCCGCTGCCGAACTCGGCCTGATCAGCAGCACCTTCTCGACCATCGTCAGCCAGCTCTTCGCCGCGCGCATCGGACGCGATGCCGCGGTCGACTGGATGACGGTCGCCGCCATTCCCGCGCGCGATTGGGCGATCAGCGCAGAGCCGTCGTGGAGCGCGATCCTTGCCGGGATCGCCTTCCACCAATGGGCGGACTTCTCCTGGGCGCTGGTGTTCTTCGGTGTGCTCGGGCGCTGGACCGCTGACCTGCGGCCGCTCACGATCCTGCTGCTCGCGCTGCCCTGGGCCGTGTTCTCGTCAAGCATGGAATGGTTCGTGCTGGTGCCCCTGTTTCCGTTTTGGCAACCGCTGTTCACGCTGCAGCAGCCCTACTGGATCGGCCTGCTCGTCCACGGCTCCTCGGCCGTGATGTACCCCCTGTTTGCCCGGCTGCGCTGGACGGGGGGAGCAGCACCCGCGCGCGACGTTCGCTTCACCAATGCCTGGATCACCGGCGCGCTGGCTTTGATCGCACTGCTCGGCGCGGCTGCCTTGTTCGGCAGCCATGGTTACGAGCCGCAGTGGGCGGGCCGCGACAGGGACGCGGACCAGACTTACATCCGTCACATGACTGCGCATCACGCCCAGGGCATCGCGCTGGCCCGGATCGCCACCGAGCGCGCGCAGGACCCGCATCTGCGAAAGCTGGCGATGCTGATGGTCGCAAGCCAGACCGGCGAGAACCGGATTTTCGAGACGTGGTGGCTGAGCTGGTTCGACACCGAGATGCCCGATTGCAGCTCGGACGAACGTGCCGCCATGCCGGGCTTCCTGACACAGGCCGAGATGCGACAGGTCAAGGCCGCGCCGGCGGACCAATTCGACACGGTGTTCGTCGAGACGATGAGCAAGCATCACGCAGGCGCGGTCAGGATGGCCGACCAGATGTGGCTTAGCCGCGGCGATCTGCGCCTGCGTGTGATGGCCCACGCCATCCGCCATGAGCAACAGGGCGAGATCGCGCTGATGCACGGCGCCAGCGGCATTGCCGCCGTCGCCGCCGCCTTCCGCAACATGCTCGGCGACAATGTCAATTGAGCGGGTCGTGCCCTACTCGCGCCAGAACTCCGCCAATTCCTCGGCGGTCATCAGATCGACCTGGCCGTGAAAGCGGGTGCGATACATCGTCATCAGCGCATCATGGCCGACGTCGGACGAGCTGCACAGCGCATCCTCGACGATGACGACCCTGAAGCCGAGATCGACGGCGCTCAGGACCGTCGAGAGCACGCAGACGTCCGTCTCCGCCCCGGTGATGACGACCGTGCCGACGTTCTTGTCGATCAGCAGGCTCGCGAGGCCAGGATTGCTGAACGCGGAATAGGCCGGCTTGTCGATGACGGCAGCCGGCGGAACGAAGCGGCTCAGAGCCGGCACGAGTTCGAGGCCGGATGGCGGCAGATGTTTGCGGGTCGCTTCGCGCCAGCGACGAAAATAGCGCTGCCACTGTCCGGGACGATCTTCCGGATCTTCCGGCGTGATGAATCGCGTGAAGATCGTTCTGGCCTGATGGCGCGAAACGATCGAGGCGATCGTCGGCAACACTCGCGCCATCCATGGCGTCTCCCAAAGGCCACCCGGAGCGAAGATGTTCTGCATGTCGATGCACAAGTGAACGGCGTCGCTGATGTCGGTCACGTCCGACGCGCTGTCTCTCATCGTCCTTCACTCCTGTGGGCGTGATCCACGGCGTTCACGACGCCGAGATCGGAGCCTCTCCGGCCTCGACGATCTCTGGAAGGATGTCCTTGAACAGACGCACCGGAATGGATTTTGCCGCAGGGACCTTGCTGCCCTCCGCGTAATGCCAGAGCGGAATGAGCACGTTGCACTCCGGATAATAAGCCGCAATGCTCCTGCGCGGGATGCCATAGGGGACGATTTGGAGTTCGCTCAGGCTGCGTTCGACACCGTCGCCCGCCTCCGTCACCAGCGTGACGGTATCTCCTGCTTTCAACCCGTCTCCCTCCATGTCGGCGGGATTCATGAACACGACGTAGCGGCCGCCCTCGATGCCGCGAAAGCGATCGCCTTCGGCGTAGATCGTCGTATTGAACTGCCCGTCCGCGCGCAGTGTCATCAGCTCATAGACGCCGTCGGTCTCGCGCGGCGGCGCGAAGGCCGACTTCGGAACGGTGAAGTTGGCCTTGCCGTTCGGGGTCTTCCACTTCCGCTCGCGCGCCGCGAGCGGCCGCGCAAAACCGCCGGGTTCGAACATGCGCGCATTGAAGTCCTTGAACTGGTCGGGATAGGTGCGCTCGATGGCGTCCCGAACCCGCGAATAGTCGGCGACCCAGGCGTCCCAATCGATCTTGGGGTTGGGCTTCAACGTTGCCTTTGCCAGGGCGGCGACGATCGCCGGCTCCGACAGGAGATGGTCGGCCACCGGCTTGCGCTGGCCGCGCGATCCGTGAATGCAGGTGGTGGAATCCTCCATCGACACCGCTTGTGCGCCGCTGGCCTGCCGGTCGATCTCGATCCGGCCGAGGCACGGCAGCAGATAAGTGACCTCGCCCGGCACGAGGTGGGTCCGGTTGAGCTTGGTCGCGATCTGCACCGACAGGCGCAGGCAGGACCAGGCGGGCTCCATCAGGGACCGCTCCGGAACGGCGCGCAGGAAATTGCCGCCGAGGCCGACGAAGCCGCGAACGTCGCCTTTCAGAATACCCTGGCAGGCGTCGACGGTGGACAGTCCCTCCCATCGCGGCGGCTCGAAACCGTAAAGCTCCGCAAGCTTGTCGAGCGGCACCAGCTTGGTCTTCTCGGAGATGCCGACGGTGCGCTGGCCCTGCACGTTGGAGTGGCCCCGGATCGGCAAAATGCCCGCGCCCGGCTTGCCGATATTGCCGCGAAGCAGCAGCAGGTTGACGATCATCTTGTTCGTCTCGACGCCGTGCTTGTGCTGGGTGATGCCCATGCCGTAATTGGCGATCACAGCCTTGGCTTCCATATAGGTGTTCGCGGCTTCGCGCAGCGCACCGCGCGAAAGCCCCGAGGCCCGTTCGATCTCGTCCCAATCCTGTGTACGGCAGAATGCGGCGAACTCCTCGAAGCCGGCCGTGTGCTGCTGGATGAATTCGACATCCACCACGCGCGCAGCTTCATTCTTGCGCGCGAGGTCGTCCGCCTCGATCACCCATTTGCAAATCCCGACGATCGCCGCAGCATCACCGCCGACCCGCACCTGATAATATTGCGAGCTGATGCGCGTGCCGCCGGCGATCATCTGGACCGGATTTTGCGGATTGACGAAACGCTCCAGGCCGCGCTCGCGCAGCGGATTGAAAGATATGATCGGCACGCCGCGCTGCGCCGCCTCCTGGAGCGGATGCAGCATGCGCGGCGCATTGGTGGTCGTGTTGTGGCCGAAGAAGAAGATGCAACCGGTAGTCTCGAAATCCTCCAGCAGAACGGTCCCGACCGGAACTCCGATCACCTCCGGCAGCGCCACCGACGTGGTTTCGTGGCACATGTTCGAGCTGTCGGGGAAATTGTTGGTGCCGTACATGCGGCCGAATAATTGGTACATGTAGCTGGTTTCGAGCGAGGCACGTCCAGACGTGTACATCACGACCGAACGGGGATCGAGCCGGTTCAGCTCGGCGCCGATAGCCGCAAAGGCCTCCTCCCAGTCGACCGGCAGATATTTGTCGCTTGCCCTGTCGTAACGCATCGGCGTCGTCAGGCGCCCCTGCTCCTCCAACTGATGATCGGACCAGGTTCGTAGTTCAGCCAGCGTATGTTGCGCAAAGAACTCCGGTGTCACGGTCTTGCGCGTAATCTCCCAGGCGGTCGCCTTGGCGCCGTTTTCGCAGAACTCGAACGGACGCGGCTTGGCCGGCTTGGCCCAGGAGCAGCTCACGCACATGAATCCGTCCGGCTTGTTCTGCTTGAGCAGGATCTCGCTGCCGAGAATGGCGACCTCTTCCTGTGTCAGGATACTGGCAACGGCTTTGAGCGAGCCCCAGCCGCCTGCCGGCGCATCATAGTTCTCGACCTTTGCCTTTTGCCGCATGGCGTTTCCTTCAATCGCAAGCCCTGCACGCAAAACCCGAGATGGGATGGCAAGTTCCAAGCGTTCGGAACCTTGCTCCGGTTCGTGCGTCGATGAATCGACGTAGGACGAACACCCATGCACGGCTCTCGATCCGGCGCACACGATCGCGCATCCATGCCCACGGCATCCGTGAGAATGCCCCGGCTGACGTCGAGCGGAACGCGGGATGAGCGGATGCTGGCGGAGGAATGTCCCGTGGCACTCGTCTACGACGGAACGACCGTCGCCGTTGTGATGGCAACTCCCGCCGATCTGACCGATCTTGCTGTGGGATTCAGCCTGACCGAAGGGATCATCGGGGACATCGGCGAGATCGAGGAGCTCACGGTCGTTCCCGGTCGCGACGGCATCGAACTGCGGCTATGGCTGCGAACGAACGCCGGGCGCCGCCTGAAGGAGCGCCGGCGACATCTGGTCGGGCCGACGGGTTGCGGCCTGTGCGGCATCGACAGCTTGCGGGAAGCCGGGCGGATCGTTCAGTGCGTCGAGCAGCCAGCGAACCTCACGGCGGAGCAGATCAGCACGGCCGTCGCAACCCTCAGCGAGTCACAGATCCTCAACCACAAGACACGCGCCGCTCACGCCGCGGGTTTTTTCGAGCCAGTCGGCAAGACCATGACGGTGCGCGAGGACGTGGGGCGCCACAACGCCCTCGACAAGCTTGCCGGCGCTCTCGCGACGGAAGGAGCATCCGGCCGCGCTGGCGCCGTCATTCTCACCAGCCGGATTTCGGTCGAGATGGTGCAAAAAACCGCCGCGATCGGCGCCGGCGTCGTCGTTGCCATGTCTGCACCGACCGCGCTCGCAGTCCGAACGGCCGAAGCCAGCGGGATCACGCTTGTCGGCATAGCGCGGGGCGACGAATTCGAGATCTTCAGCCATCCGGCGAGGGTGTTTAAGCCCGCCGCCACGCAGATCGAGCCGGAGTCTCGACCGCAGGCAAACTAAGGGAACCCGGACGTGAGGGCATAGCGAACTTCGCCAGGCAACTTCATGCCCGATCGCGCCGAGGGAGCGAACCCTCGGCCGCGAGATCGAACATCGAAGACTTGGGGAGGCCCCGTTCCAGGGTCCGCAGCGCGAACAGGGCGGGCACCGAAAATCGCGAAACAATCTTTCGCGTGTCTGTTTGCTTGGTGCGCTCGGAGGGACTCGAACCCCCACGATTTTACTCACTGCCACCTCAAGGCAGCGCGTCTACCAATTCCGCCACGAGCGCTTTGGGGATGCCGGCTTGAGGCTTGAAGGCCAACCGGATCAACGGCGCCGATCTAACAAATCCGTCAGAGGGGTACAAGCCTCCAAAGGCCCTGAATTCCACAAGCTTGGCAGGAAAGTTCCGGCTCCTTGCGCCGGGATCGGCCTTTTCCGCCTGCCCGGCCGCTACTGCGTGCCCAGGCCGCGACGCGTGCCCGGGCCGCGACGCCTGCCCGGGCCGCTACCGTGTGCCCGGGACACGTGGCAGCATCTGCTTGACCTCGACCGCGATGCGGTTGCGGTCGACCAGCACGACCCCGGAGGCGACCGGCAAATTATTGGCCAGAACCTTGACCTCGTCGGCCTCGGTTGCGTCCAGCTCGATGATGGCGCCGCGGGAAAGACGCAATACCTGATGGATCGGCATGGTCGTCGTCCCGAGGACGACCATGAGGTCCACGGTGACTTTGTCGAGAGTAGGCACTTCAGCACCACCGCAACTTGAGACTAGGACTAGGGACTGGTATTTGCTCCTGGGATCATCACCCGGTTATGGTTAGCCAATGGTTAATTCGCCCCAACACCCCCGCCAAGAGCTCGATTTGACGCCGTTTTCCGCTTCCACCGGCGAGCCGGTGGAATGGCGGATTTCGGACGCGCCGGTGCCCTATCCGGAGGCGGTCGCCGAAATGGAGGCGCGCGTCGCGGCGATCGCGGCCGGTGCAGCCCCGGAGCTGGTCTGGCTGCTGGAGCACCCCCCGCTCTACACGTCCGGCACCTCGGGCAAGACCACCGACCTGCTCGATGCCCGATTCCCGACCTTTGCCACCGGGCGCGGCGGCCAGCTCACCTATCACGGGCCCGGCCAGCGCGTGGCCTATGTCATGCTTGACCTGAAGCGCCGCCGGCCGGATGTCCGGGCCTATGTCGCGAGCCTGGAGGAGCTGATTGTGCAGACGCTCGCCGCCTTCAACATCCGTGGCGAGCGGCGCGAGGACCGGGTCGGCGTCTGGGTCAAGCGGCCCGACAAGGGACCCGAGCACGAGGACAAGATCGCCGCGATCGGCGTCCGGCTGAAGCGCTGGGTCTCGTTTCACGGCATTGCCATCAATGTCGAGCCGGAGCTGTCACATTTCGCCGGCATCGTGCCCTGCGGCGTCGCCGATCCCCGCTACGGCGTCACCTCGCTGGTCGATCTCGGCCAGCTCCTGACGATGAGCGATGTCGACGTGGCGCTTCGGCAAGCCTTCGAGGGGCTGTTCGGGCCGACCCAGGCGCTGATGCCGGAAGCAGCGGCCTAACTTCGGTCTCCCTCATTCTCGGCAAACCCGGAATCAGCTACCCTCGATTCCGGTGTCGCCCACGCCTCCCCCCTCCGCCGGGAAAGCAGATGTCATGCCGGGCGAATTGATCATCGGACCGACTGTTCGAGCGCCAAGGCATAAGGAGGGGTTGCGCTTCAGCTCGCAATGGGAGGTTTTTGCGATGAGACTGTCTGCACCCATTTATCATCTGAAACGAAAAGCGAAGCGCTTGTCCCGCGAGGTAGGCATCCCGCTGCACGATGCGCTCGACCGCGTCGCTGCGACGCAAGGCTTTTCCGCATGGAGCCTGCTCGCGGCGAAAGCGGCCACGGCGACGCCGGCCAACCGGCTTTTCCCGCAATTCCAACCGGGTGACCTGGTGCTGGTGGGCGCGCGTCCCGGCCAGGGCAAGACCCTGATGAGCCTCGGGCTTGCCGTAGAGGCGATGCGGTCGGGCCACCGCGCCGCGTTCTTCTCGCTCGAATACACCGAGAAAGACGTTCTGGATCGCTTTCGGGCGATCGGCGTGGATCTGGCGGGGTTCGAAAAACTCTTCGAGGTCGATTGCTCCGACGCCATCAGTGCCGACTACGTCGTCATGCCGCAGCACCGCGCGGCACGGTCGTGGTGATCGACTATCTGCAGTTGCTGGACCAGCGGCGGGAAAATCCCGACCTCACCGTTCAGGTGCGCGCGTTGAAATCATTCGCGCACGACAAGGGATTGATCGTCGTCTTCATCTCGCAGATCGACCGTTCCTATGATTCCTCGCTCAAACCCTGCCCTGACCTGGACGATGTCAGGCTGCCGAACCCGCTCGACCTGAAGCTGTTCGACAAGACCTGTTTCCTGAACAAGGACGAAGTTCAGTTTCGCATAGCGAGCTGACGATCCCTGGCAACGGTTCAGGCCGCGGGTGCGGTTATTCACCCGCGGCCTCCCTCCTCACGCCTTCTCCGGCGAAACCTCGAGCTTGCCGGCGATGTAGCGCCGCTCCTGGGTCAGGCCGCCAAAGCCATAGGCGTCGCCCTTGACCTCGTCGACATGCAGATAGGTCTCGTGATGCAGCGGGCCCAGGATCCCGGCCATGCGCTGGAACATCGCGGCGAGATAGGCGGCCTTCTCGTCCTTGGTGTTGGTGCCTTCGCTGACGTGAATGTCGATCCAGTAGCTCGCGAGCTTTTGCTCTGCGAGCGACTTGCCGCCAGCGAACCAGTCGCTCGCCTCCACCGACTTCACGATAATGGCCGTGACCTCAGGGTCCTTGTGCAGGATTTTTGCGGTGAGCTCGGATACGGCGCTCGCGATGTCGGCCTTCAGCGGCGGCGACTGGCGTGGGGTGGTGTAGGACACGGTGATCAGCGGCATGGTCGTTCTCCTCGGATGTCGCGCAGATGTTGCGCGGCGTTGGTGAGAAGCTAGACCCGCCCTCGACATCTTGGTATCTTATCTCTGTTGATACCAGTGATAAGAAATCGTAATGATAGCAACGCTCGACATCGCCACCGTCCAGGCCTTCCTGCTGGTCGCCGACCTCCAGAGTTTCACGCGGACCGCCGAAGCGCTCGGCACGACCCAGGCGGCTGTCAGCCTCAAGCTGCAACGGCTGGAGACGCTGCTGGGAAAACGTCTCGTCGAGCGCTCGCCGCGCGCGGTCCGGCTCACGGCAGACGGCGCGACGTTCCTGGAGCGCGCCCGCGCGCTGATCGCGGCGCATGACCGCGCGCTATCGGGCGAGGCCTCGGTCGCGCAGTCGCTCTCGCTCGGCATCTCCGACCATGCTGCGGGGCCGGAGCTGGTACCCCTGCTCGAACGCCTGCATGCGATGTCGTCGAACCTCACGCTTGCCGTCATCATCGGCTTCTCGCGCGAGATGCAGGAGGCCTATGATGCGGGCCGACTGGATGCGGTGATCGTGCGCCAGGAAGGCAGCCGGCGCGGCGGAGAGACGCTGGCCGAGGACGAATTCGGCTGGTTCGCGTCACGACGCTTCACCGTGCCAAAGGGGCAGCCTTTGCCGCTCGCGACGCTCGCCCCGCCCTGCGGCGTCCGCGCCATCGCTGTGCGCGCGCTCGACAAGGCCGGCCTGAAATGGCGTGAGCGCTTCGTCGGCGGAGGCGTCACCGCCGTGGTTGCAGCCGCGCTCGCCGGACTTGCAATCGCGCCGCTGGCGCGACGGATCGCGCCGGCAGGCCTGGTCGACGTCGGCCCCGCCCACAAGCTGCCGAAACTCGGCAGCTCAAAGGTGATGCTCCATTCGAAGGTCAGCGATCCCGCAAAGCTGGCGGCGCTGCGTGCGGTGGCGGCGACGTTCCGTAGCGTGGCGGCGGTCTGACGCGCACGGCTTTCCGGCTCGAATGCGGGCGAGCGTCTGCTGGCTTGCGTCCTGCATACGGACGCGCAATGTTGCCTAAAAATGTTCCAACCTCCGGGAACAATCCGCCACCTACTGCGTTTGCCCCCGTTGAGGCAGGGTCCGGGAATGGTCGAGAAGTCTAGTCAGCAGAGGGATTTGTTCGAAAGCGAACGCAGTTTCCGCCTGTTAGTTGAAGGAGTTGCGGACTACGCACTCTATATGCTGGATCCCACCGGGAGAATCACCAGCTGGAACATTGGCGGCGAGCGCATCAAGGGCTATTCACCCGGGGAGATCCTCGGCCAACACTTTTCCCGGTTCTACACCGAGACCGACCGCGCCAACGGCAAGCCCGCCCGTGCGCTCGGCATCGCGCGGGAAAAGGGCCGCTACGAGGAGGAAGGCTGGCGCGTCCGCAAGGACGGCACCTTCTTCTGGGCCAGCGTCGTGATCGATCCGATCTACGAGGCCGGCGAGCTGGTCGGCTTCGCCAAGATCACGCGCGACATCACCGAGCGGCGCAATACCCAGCTCAAGCTCGAGGCGATGCAGAAGCAGCTCGCCGAATCCCAGAAATTCGACGCGCTCGGCCAGCTCACCGGCGGGGTCGCCCACGATTTCAACAACCTCCTGATGATCATCAGCGGCAGCCTCCACATGCTGAAACGAGGGGCCGACGACGAAGCCAAGCTTCAGCGCGCGATCTCGGCCATCGAAACCGCTACCAGGCGCGGCGCCGCGCTAACCAACCAGCTCCTCACCTTCGCGCGGCGGCAGAGCGTCAATCCGCAGGCGATCGACTTCGCCGACCGCATCGCGGCGATCCGCGAGGTACTCGATGCCGGCGTCGGCAGCTCCGTGCGCCTGGCTTTCGACGTCAGCGACGACGTCTGGCCGATCAGGACCGACGTTTCCGAGCTCGAGACCGCGCTGCTCAACCTTGTCATCAATGCCCGCGACGCGATGCCCGACGGAGGCACGGTGACGATCGCAGCGCGCAATCTCGTGCTCGACGAGGACCCCCTCGTGGGCGAAATCATCGCGATCGACGTCACCGATACCGGCCTCGGCATTCCCTCCGACGTTCTCGACAAGATCTTCGAGCCGTTCTTCACGACCAAGGCGATCGGAAAAGGCACTGGCCTCGGTCTCTCCCAGGTGCACGGCTTCGCCCATCAGGCCGGCGGCACGGTCCGGGTCGCGAGCGCGCTCGGCAAGGGCACGACCTTCACCATCCTGCTGCCGCGCGGAGAAGACGAGCCATCGCGTGAGGCGGCGGGAGAACCGGCGTTCCAAGGCAGCGGCACGGTGCTGCTGGTCGAGGACAATCCGGACGTCGCCGCCGTCAGCATCGGCCTTCTGGAGCAGCTCGGCTATCAGGTGCGCCGGGTCGCGGACGCCGAAGCCGCCTTGAGCGAGATCGAGAAGAACGGCGTCGACTTCGTGTTCTCGGATATCGTCATGCCCGGCAAGATGGACGGGCTCAGCCTCGCCCATCACCTCCGCCAGATCCGCCCCGGCCTGCCGATTCTGCTCGCCACCGGCTACAGCGAAGTCGCCGCAGGCGTGCGCGGCGATTTCCCGATCCTGCGCAAGCCCTACGAGATCCACGAATTGAGCGAAGCGATCGCCAAGCTGCCGCGGTGATTCTTTAGCTACACCGTCGGCAACACCGAAAACGCCTCGCCTGCTCGGCGCAAGTTCAGTTCATCGACGTCGGCCGTCTCGCTGGTGACGCTGTCGACGCGCGAGGACGGCGGGCCGTGGCGGCACAGCGCAACCATGTCCGCGACGTGCTTCGGCGGCCCCGCGAACAGCGCTTCGACGCTGCCGTCACGGCGGTTGCGGACCCAGCCTTCGAGACCGCACGTCGTCGCCTGATACTCGAGCCAGGCCCGGTAGCCTACCCCCTGCACGCGGCCGCGGATCATGACCTGGAGGATCGCCCGGCTCATTGTTTCAGTCCGAGGACATCGGCGCTCCGCGCCTTGACGTCGGCCTCCCGCGTGACGCGGCTGGTCAAGTCCGACGATGGGAGACCTTTGAGATTCTTCGGCGCAGTGCCGTCGCGTAGCGCCTTCTGCGTCTCGTAGACGGCCTGCGTTGCGGCCGCGATCGGCGCGTGGCCCTGAAGCGCGATGCGCACGCGCTGGCCAGCGAGGTATTCGAGCACGTTCAACTCCTCCGGCGCGCCGCCGAGCACGATCGGCAGGCGCGTCGCAGACACGATGGCCTCGAGCTCGGCGCGCGACTTGATGCCGGTGAAGAACAGCGCGTCGACGCCGGTAGCCTCATAAGCTCTGGCGCGGCGGATCGCATCCTCGATCGAGGTGATCGAGGCCGCACCGGTGCGGCCCATGATGACGAGCGAGGGGTCGCCGCGGCCGTCGAGTGCCGCCTTCATCTTGCCGACGCCCTCCTCGAGCGAGATCAGCTGCGTCTTCGCTTCGCCGAAGCCAGCCGGCAGCAGCGTGTCCTCGATGGTGAGGCCGGCGGCGCCCGCCGTTTCCAGCTCCTGCACCGTGCGACGCACGTTGAGCGCGTTGCCATAGCCGTGATCGGCATCGACCAACACCGGAAGCGCTGCAGCACGCGACATCCGCCGCATCTGCTCGGCAAGTTCCGTGAGCGTGATCAGCGTGATGTCGGGGTCGCCGAGCACCGCGAGCGAAGCCACCGAGCCGCCGAACATGCCGAGCGGGAAACCGAGATCCTCGGCGATGCGGATCGAGATAGCGTCGTAGACCGAGCCGGGATGGACGCACGTCCCGCCCGACAGGATCGATCGCAGTTTTTCGCGGCGGGAACGAAAGGCCATGGTGATGTCTCGGTTAGGTCACGGAGGCCGCAGCATACTCCGTCATTGCGAGCGAAGCGAAGCAATCCAGAAATGCATCCGCAGAGACAGACTGGATTGCTTCGTCGCGGAGCCTGTCATCGGGCCGCGCTTCGCGCGGACCCGGTGGCTCCTCGCAATGACGTTACGCAAACTCCAAAATCAGCGCATCCACCGCGAGCGTCGCGCCGGCGCTGGCGTGGATCTTCTTCACCGTGCCGTCCTGCTCGGCGCGCAGAACGTTCTGCATCTTCATGGCTTCGACCACCGCGAGCGTCTCGCCGGCCTTGACCTCCTGCCCTTCGGTCACCGCGATCGAGACCACGAGACCGGGCATCGGACAAAGCAGCTTCTTGCCGGTGTCGGCAGCCGTGGTCACCGGCATCAGCCGCGCCGAGGCAGCTTCCGCTTCGGTCCAGACATAGACCGGCACCTCGACGCCCTGATGCGCGAGGCGGATACCGTTCGCGATCGGGCGCACCTGCACCGCGACGACATGCCCGTCGATGCTGCCCTGCCAGACAGGATCGCCCGGCTTCCACGGCGACAGCAACAGATGCGCATTGCCGGTCTTGCCGTCAGCATTGACGAAACGCACCGCGACCGCCTCGCCCTCGCGCGCGATCTCCAGCAGGATCTCCTGGCGGTCGAGCCAGACCGCACGGCGACGCTCGCGCTGCACGATGCGGCCGCCCATCTGCCCCGAGATCTGCCGCTTGCGCTCGCCGAGCACGTGATCGATGGCGGCGCCGACCGCAGCGAGCCGCCGTGCGACCTCGCCTTCAGGCACGCGCACGGCAAAGCCCTTGGGGAATTCCTCGGCGATGAAGCCGGTGGAGAGCCGGCCTTCGCGCCAGCGCGGATGATGCATCAGCGCCGACAGGAACGGGATGTTGTGGCGGATACCGTCCACATAGAACGAGTCCAGCGCAGTGGCCTGCGCCTCGATCGCGGCGGCGCGCGACGGCGCGTGGGTGACGAGCTTGGCGATCATCGGATCGTAATGGATCGAGATCTCGCCGCCCTCCTGCACGCCGGTGTCGTTGCGCACGGTGATACCGTCCTGGCTCGCTTCCGCCGGCGGACGGTATTTCACCAGACGCCCGATCGAGGGCAGGAAGTTGCGGAACGGGTCCTCCGCGTAGAGGCGCGACTCCACTGCCCAGCCGGTCAGCGTGACGTCCTTCTGCGCAATGGCGAGCTTCTCGCCGGCGGCGACGCGGAGCATCTGCTCGACGAGGTCGACGCCCGTGACGAGCTCGGTGACAGGATGCTCGACCTGGAGGCGCGTGTTCATCTCCAGGAAGTAGAAGCTCTTGTCCTGCCCCGCGACGAACTCGACGGTGCCGGCGGAGTCGTAATTCACCGCCTTGGCGAGTGCGACCGCCTGCTCGCCCATCTTGCGGCGGGTGGCTTCGTCGAGCAGCGGCGACGGCGCTTCCTCGATGACCTTCTGGTTGCGGCGCTGGATCGAGCATTCGCGCTCGCCGAGATAGATCACGTTGCCGTGCTTGTCGCCGAGCAGCTGGATCTCGATATGGCGGGGATCTACGATAAACTTCTCGATGAAGACCCGGTCGTCACCGAACGAGGCCTTGGCCTCCGCCTTGGCGAGGTTGAACCCTTCGGCGACCTCGGAGGTCGAATGCGCGATGCGCATGCCCTTGCCGCCGCCGCCGGCGGAGGCCTTGATCATCACGGGATAGCCGATCTCGTCAGCGATCTTGACCGCGTGCGTAGCGTCCTCGATGACGCCGAGATAGCCGGGCACGGTCGAGACTTTTGCCTTCGCGGCAGCCCTTTTGGATTCGATCTTGTCGCCCATCGCCGCGATCGCGCCCGGGTTGGGGCCGATGAAGACGATGCCGGCCGCCTCCAGCGCGCGCGGAAACGCCTCGCGCTCGGACAGGAAGCCGTAACCGGGATGCACGGCCTCGGCGCCGGTCTTGCGGCAGGCCTCCACGATCTTCTCGATCACCAGATAACTCTCGGCCGCAGCCGGCGGGCCGATCAGCACGGCCTCGTCGGCCATCTCGACATGGAGAGCGTCGCGGTCGGCCTCGGAATAGACCGCGACCGTCTGAACTCCCATGCGGCGAGCGGTCTTGATGACCCGGCAGGCGATTTCGCCGCGATTGGCGATCAGAATGCGTTTGAACATGCTTTTCTTGAGTCTCGACCTTGGGCGGGACCCTTCCCTGGCCGTTGGAGCCTATGGGAGGGGCCGTGTGGCTCCCGTGGTACATCAAAATAGGCTGGAGGCAACGGTCAAAATCCGGCCCCTCTGGCGTACCAGCGCAAGACCGAAGCAAGACCGAAACGGGCCTGACAGGCCCCGGACGGCCTACGGCTTCCCGGCCTTGCCCACGTTCCGGACCACGCCGTGAATGAAGCCGAGCTTGTCGACAACGACCGGCGAGAGGATGAACGGATAGAGATCGCGCATGCCCATGGCGCGGTTGACGCTGTTCATGGCGAAGGTGAAGGGCAGCCATGCGTTGACGATGGCCTCGACGTCCCTCGCTTCGTACGGGTTGAAGCGGATGCGCGCCGTCAACTCCCCGTCGCGGTCCACCTTGGGCCGCACCTCCATGCCGAACTCGCTAGCCATCTCCAGAGTGTCGACGATGTGAAGATAGTGCGCCCAGGTCTCGGCGAAATCTTCCCAGGGATGCGTGGTCGCGTAGGCAGAAACGTAGTTCTGCTGCCAGTCCGGCGGGGCGCCTTCGGCATAGTGGCGCTGCAAGGCCTGACCGTAATCGGCGGAATCGTCGCCGAACACGGCGCGGCATTCGTCCAGCATGCCGCCGTCGCGCACCAGCACGTCCCAGAAATAGTGCCCGACCTCGTGGCGGAAATGCCCGAGCAGCGTCCGGTAGGGCTCGCCCATCTCCAGCCTGCGCCGCTCGCGCTCGATGTCGTCGGCCTCGGTCAGCGCGATCGTGATCAGGCCGTTGTCGTGGCCGGTCAGGACCTTCTGCCCGCTCTGCGGATCGTCGGCGAGGAAATTGAAGATCAGGCCATGTTCGGGATTGTCCTGCCGGGTCTGGAGCGGCAGCTTCCAGCGGATCAGGGAATAGAACAGCCGGTGCTTCGCCATCTCCAGCTCGCGCCAGCCGGCGAGTTGCGCCTGATCCGACAGATCCGGCACGACGCCGTTATGCCGGCAGGCGCGGCAATAGCCGGTGGTATCACCTGCATCCGTCAGCCAGTTGCAGGAATCATATTCGGCATTACGGCACGGCATGCGTCCGCTGCCCTTGTCGGCGAGCGTGGCCCAGACCTCTCCGTCGGGCTCGATCGCCGACATCGTCTCCTTCTCCGGCAGGAACGCGACCCGATGGCCGCAGCGTTCACAGGTGCGGTTCTCGAAATAGAGGACGTTGCCGCAGGCCTGGCAGACAAAAAGCTTCAAGATTTAGCCTCTTCGGAAAGGGAGCTTTTGGGAATGACAGTTGTGGCGCCTCGCGGATACGCGCGCGGCGGGCTCATCGTTCCAATGTTCGGAACAAATAGCCAGACTTGGCGTTCGCTCATGCCCACCATACTGCATCCGGCGACGCCTTTCTTTCCATATTCCCTCTGAGCAATGGCCATCGCGCTACGTCTGTGTGAATATCGGTCCGCCACGTGCGCTCTCGCATCACAACGGCCAACGCCTTGAACGATCCTTTGCCCGAGACCATCGCCGCCGAAAAGCTGCGCCAGCACCTGGAAGATGTTGCGCGCGAGCGCGACAACGCCTATCGCGCGCTCCAGGAGCGCGAAGCCGAACTTGCGCGCATCCAGCGCATCGGCAAGGTCGGCGGTCTCGAAGTCGATTTCCGCGAAGGCTTCAAGAACCGCCGTTCGCCGGAATATCTGATGCTTCACGGCCTGCCGCCGGAAGCTGCCGACGAGTCGCACGAGGACTGGATCAATCGCATTCATCCCGGCGACCGGGACGCTACGGTGAAGCACTTCATCGAAGCGCTGTCCGGCACCAGTGAGGACTATACCGCAGAATACCGCATCATCCGCCCCAGCGACGGCGAGACCCGCTGGATCCGCGTCGTCGCCAAGATCGAGCGGGACGGTGGCGGCCGCGCCCTTCGCCTCGTCGGCGCCCATATCGACGTCACCGACCAGATGCTGGTGCGTGAGACCCTGCGCGAGAGCGAAGAGCGCTTCCGGCTGATCGCCGACAGCGCTCCGGTGCCGATCTGGGTCACCAAACTCGACCGCACACGGTCCTTCGCCAACCAGGCCTATGTCGATTTCGTCGGCCTGCCCTACGACCAGGCCATTGCCTTCGACTGGCGCAAGGTGCTGCATCCGGACGACCTGCCCCACGTGCTACAGCAATCCGTTCAGGG
The DNA here is from genome assembly GCF_023073215.1 of Bradyrhizobium sp. 35. Taxonomy (NCBI): domain Bacteria; kingdom Pseudomonadati; phylum Pseudomonadota; class Alphaproteobacteria; order Hyphomicrobiales; family Nitrobacteraceae; genus Bradyrhizobium; species Bradyrhizobium sp. 35. The sequence continues at coordinate 151,273 of NZ_JADPJC010000108.1, read as the reverse complement.
CGAAGCATCACTCAAACCGTTCGTGCTGGAAGCCCGCTACAAGAACGCCGCCGGCGAATGGCGCTGGCTGCGTTCGGAATCGCAGCCGCGCTGGGACCCGACCGGCAGGCATATCGGCTTTATCGGCGTTGCCCATGACATCACCGTGGCCAAGCAGGCCGAGATCGAGCTCCGGCAGCTCAACGAGACGCTGGAAGAACGCATCGCCGAGCGCACCGCCGAGCTCGAATCCAACGAGGCGCGGCTGCGCGCGATCCTGGAGACCAGCAACCAATATCAGGGCCTCGTCAATCTCAGGGGCGAGCTGCTTTACGCCAACACGACCGTGCTCGACGCCATCAAGGCGAGCCCTGCGGACGTGATCGGAAAGCCCTTGTGGCAGACGCCCTGGTTCAGCACGACGGACGGCATGAGCGTGCGGGTGCGCGAGGCCTTCGACACCGTGCTCAAGGGCGAAGCCGTGCGGCTGGAGATGCGCCTGCGCCTTCCCATCGGCGAGCGCGATTTCGAGTTCGGCATGCGCCCGGTGCTCGACCGCCACGGCAACATCACCGGCGCGGTGCCCGAGGCTGTCGACATCACCGAGCGCCGCCGCGGCGAGGAAGCGTTGCGGCAATCGCAGAAGATGGAGGCGATCGGCCAGCTCACTGGCGGCGTCGCGCACGACTTCAACAATCTGCTCACCATCATCCGCTCGGCCACCGATTTCCTGCGCCGCCGCGAGCTGCCGGAGGAGCGCCGTCGCCGCTATGTCGATGCTATCTCGGACACCGTCGAGCGTGCCTCCAAGCTGACCGCCCAGCTGCTGGCGTTTGCGCGCCGGCAGCCGCTGAAACCGCAGATCTTCAACGTCGGCAGCCAGGTTGAAGGCGTGGCGCAACTGGTCCGGCCGCTGGTCGGCGGCCGCATCGAAATTGCGGTGGAGGTTCACGATGGCGACTGCTTCACGGTCGCCGATATCGCGCAATTCGAGACCGCGCTAATCAACCTCGCCATCAACGCCCGCGACGCCATGGACGGCGAAGGCCGTCTCACCATAGCGGTCCGGAAAGTTCAGGGAATCCCCGACCTCCGCACGCAACCGGCGCGCGGCGGCGACTATGTCGCGATCTCCGTTGCCGACACCGGCAGCGGCATCGCGCCCGAAAACATCGAAGCCATCTTCGAGCCGTTCTTCACCACCAAGGAGGTCGGCAAGGGCACCGGCCTCGGCCTGAGCCAGGCCTTCGGCTTCGCAAAGCAGTCCGAGGGCGACATTGCCGTGACGAGCACCCATGGTGAAGGCGCGACCTTCACCATCTATCTGCCGCGGGCGCACAGCCCCGCGACAGATCAGGAAGCCGCGGCGCTGACCTATGAGGCCGCGGCCACCGGGCGCGGCTATCGCGTGCTCGTGGTGGAAGACGACGACGAGGTCGGCCGGTTCTCCACCGAGCTGCTGGAAGACCTCGGCTATGTCGTCCGCCGCGCCGCCAACGCCAATGCGGCGCTCGCCATTCTCGGCGAGAACGAGTTCGCCGTCGATCTCGTTTTCTCCGACGTCATCATGCCCGGCATGAACGGCGTCGAGCTCGCCGGCATCATCCGCGAACGCTATCCGGGCCTGCCCGTCGTGCTCACCTCTGGTTACAGCAACGTTCTCGCCGAGAACGCCGATCGCGGTTTCGAGCTGATCCAGAAGCCGTATTCGGTCGAAGCGCTGTCGCGCATCTTGCGCAAGGCAATCACGGCAAAGCCGTCGATGGCGCGATGAGTGTTATGGTCGCACGAAGCTGCCACAAACTCCGTAGTTGCGAGCGCAGCGAAACAATCCAAAATCTTTCCGCGGAAACAGTCTGGATTGCTTCGTCGCTGCGCTCCTCGCAATGACGGCGCTATCGCGCCGCTCCAACCCAACGGGCTTTTGAACAACATTGTGGACTGAAACTCGGGCCGAGACGCGGCAATCGCAGATAGCCGTCCGCGCTCGCGGGGGGAAGACATCGACATCGGCTTCCGCTATCGCTGCCGAATGAACCGACACATCTCAAGGATCGAACGTGCCGTCTAACGCCATCTGGGCCTGGAGCATCATCGTCGTCGCGACCGCAGGCGTCATCATCCGGCCCTTTCGCCTGCCGGAGGCGATCTGGGCCATCATCGGCGCCAGTGCGCTCGTGCTGTTCGGTCTGCTGCCCTGGCGGGATGCGCTCACCGGCATCGAGAAAGGCGTGGATGTCTATCTTTTCCTGATCGGCATGATGCTGATCGCCGAGCTGGCGCGGCTCGAAGGCCTGTTCGACTATCTCGCAGCGCTCGCCGTGGAACATGCCGGCGGCTCGCCGCAGCGGCTGTTCCTGCTGATCTACATTGTCGGCACGCTCGTCACCGTCCTGCTCTCGAACGACGCCACCGCGATCGTGCTGACCCCCGCCGTCTATGCCGCGACGCGTGCGGCCGGCGCCAAGCCGCTGCCTTATCTCTTCGTCTGCGCCTTCATCGCCAATGCCGCGAGCTTCGTGCTGCCGATCTCCAACCCCGCCAATCTCGTCGTGTTCGGCGCCCACATGCCTGCGCTCACCGAATGGCTGCGGCTGTTCGCCCTGCCCTCGGCGGCCTCGATCCTGCTGACTTATGTCGTGCTGCGCCTGACCCAGCACCGCGCCCTGAAGGAAGAGACGATCGCGCGCAGAGTGCCGCATCCCAAGCTCGGCCGCGGCGGCAAGCTGACGGCGATCGGCATCGTGGCGATCGGCGTCGTGCTGGTCACGGCCTCCGCGTTGGACAAGCAATTGGGCCTGCCGACCTTCGTTTGCGGCGTGGTGACAGCCGCAATCGTGCTGCTGCTCAACCGGCAATCGCCGCTCCCCGTGCTGCGCGGCGTCTCCTGGAGCGTGCTGCCGCTGGTCGGCGGATTGTTCGTGATGGTGGAAGCGCTGATCAAGACCGGCGTGATCGGGCAGCTCAGCGCGCTGCTGCATGAAGCTGTCGGACAATCCGTGACGAAGGCGGCCTGGAGCGTCGGCATCGCCACCGCGGTCGCCGACAACATCGCCAATAATCTTCCCGTCGGTCTCGTTGCCGGCTCGGTCGCCGCCAGCGATCACTTGCCCGCGCCGGTCGTGAGCGCCATCCTGATCGGCGTCGATCTCGGTCCCAATCTGTCGGTGACCGGTTCGCTCGCCACCATCCTGTGGCTGGTGGCGCTGCGGCGGGAGAAGATCGAAGTCGGCGCCTGGCCGTTCCTCAAGCTCGGACTGCTCGTGACGCCGCCGGCCCTAATCGCGGCCCTGGCGGCCGCGATCAGGTAACTTGCGAGATCAGTCGTTCTCGTAGCCGTAGACTTCCGGCAGGATGAAGATTGCGGCAAGCAATCCGATCAGCGGGAAGATCGCGACGAACAGCGTGGCATTCGCCTGCCCAATCGCCGCGAACAACGACGGGAACAGGAAGATCGCGAGGAACGACGGCAGCTTCACGAACATGTAGGCGAAGCCGCTGGCGGTGCCGCGATATTTCGGCTTGGCGACCATGGTCGGGATCGTCATGCAGTTGGAGGCATCCCAATAATGGCCCCACAGCATCGCGGCAGCCGCGAACGGCAGCAGGATCTTGTTGTCGGTGTAGAGCGCGAAGGCCGCGACCAGCAGCGAGACCAGCACGATCGAGAAGCCCGCGATCGAGATGCCGCGGTGGCCGATTTTCGGGGTCAGCAGCGGACCGACCCAGCCCGACACGGCAGCGAAGGAGAACAGCGCCATCGTCACCAGATTGATGCCGAGCACGCTCGACACGCCGACCATCACGAAGAGCACCGGCAGGTAGAACGCGAAGGTCGAGAACTCGCTGGCCTGCGCGAAGCAGGCGATCCAGCCGTAGATCGTGGCGCGCCAGCGGATCGGATCCTTCTTGAGGTCGGCGAGGAAGTCGCGGGTGGACACCTTGGGCACCTCCACGTCATGGTCCGGCAGCATGGCGAGGTCGTCGTTGAACATCTCGCGCGCGACCTGCTTGGCCTCGCGGTAGCGTCCCTTCTGCACCAGCCAGACCGCCGTCTCCGGCACGTCGTGCCGCATGATCAGGATGATCAGCGCCGGCAGCGCGCCGAGGCCGAGCGTCACCCGCCATAGCGTTTCGTGGTTGATGTCGAGCAGCAGGAAGATCACGATGACGCCGATCGTCAGGACCTCACCGACCGCGAACATGAATTGCCAGCGGTTGCCCATGACTTCGCGCTCACCCTTGGCCATGGATTCCATGATGTAGGTGTAGCCGGTCGAGATGTCCGAACCGAGCGGAACGCCGAGCAAGAAGCGGATCACGACGAGCCAGAACACATTGGGCACGAAGGCCTGCGCCAGCGCCAGCACGATGAACAGCACCATCGTCACCAGGAACATGACGCGGCGGCCGATCTTGTCGGAGAGCCAGCCGCCGAGCAGCGCACCGATCAGGGCGCCGCCTTGCGTACCGGCCGCGGCCAGGCCCAGCATCAGCGGATCGGGATTGAACTGCTCCTTGATGAAGATCAGCACGAAGGCGATCGAATAGAGATCCCAGGCTTCGACCAGGATCGAGGCCATCATCAGCCAGCCGACCTTGTTGCCCTTGGGACTGTAGTTCGTGATGAGGTAGCGGACCGCGGCTTCGCTCGCGGTCGGTTGTGGCATCGCCATCGTCGACATCTTTGGTCCTCTCTTCAAAACTTTCTTACGTGCCAAGCAGCGGCTCGATGCTGCAATCGAGCAGGCGCGGGTCGATCCCGACCTCCATGCCGGTGAACATCTCGCCCATGTAGTCGATCAGTGCATCGCTCGCCTTCACCGCGTCCTCGACGCGGCGGCCGGCGACCGCGGCGAGAATGGCGAGGTGACGATCGATCGTGCCTGACAGTTCGGCCTGTCCCGGCATGAACCGGTGGTGGATGTAGCCGATGCGCCGGTACAGCGTGTGTAACGGCCGTAGCGTGTGCACCAGAAACGGCTCGCCTGCCGCCTCCAGCACCAGCGCGTCGATGCGGCGGTCAATACTGTTGAACTCGTCGAGGGTCAGAGTGGCGCGGCGCTCGCGCAAAAGGCGCTCGATATGCAGCGCCTGATTGCGGTGCGAGAGGCTGGCGCGATCGGCCGCAAGCCGGATCACGAAGCGCTCCATGTCGCGGCGCAAGGCCAGCAGCATGCGCTCGCGTGCCAGATCGATCGGCGCAATGCGCAGACCGTGGCGCGGTCGGATGATGATCAACGTATCGGCGGAGAGACGATTGACGGCGTGATGAACCGGCGTACGGCCGAAGCCGGTGATGTGCTGCAATTCCAGCATCGTCATGAACTGGCCTGGCTTGAGCTCGCAATGGACGAGCAGCTCTTCGATCCTCTGGTAGGCGAGCTCGAAGAAGTTGAGACGGTTGCGTCGGAAGGGCTTGCCCTCGCCGTCGTCGTTCCTCACCACCTCGAGCGCGCGCTTGCGCGTTGCCATGCCGTCTCTCCCTCAGCCCGCGCCGTCGTTGCTGGATGGCGCCTTGTTGGTGATATCCCTAAAACATGTTGTGATATATTACAAGCGAGCGTAAGACTTCGCATGCGCCCGCACCATGTTGCGGTGCGGAATGACAACAAGACGGCGCTGCGCGCGCCTGCGACGGGAGGAGTATTGCCGTGAAGATCACGTCGATAGAGACGCTGCGCACCGAAGAATTCTCCAACGTCATCTGGGTGCGCGTCCACACCGACACGGGCATGATCGGCCTCGGTGAAACCTTTTATGGCGCCGGCGCAGTCGAGGCGCAGATCCACGACACCTTTGCCGGCCGCCTGCTCGGCCGCAATCCGCTGCACGTCGAGGCGATCCATCGCGACATGCTGAACCTGCCGATGGCGCAGTCGTCCACCGGCGTCGAATATCGCGCGGCTTCGGCAATCGACATTGCGCTGTGGGACCTGTTCGGCAAGGTCTGCAATCAGCCGGTCCACCAGATGCTCGGCGGCCTCTGCCGCGACAAGCAGCGCATCTACAACACCTGCGCCGGCACCCAATATGTCCGCTCCACCAATATCAGCCCGGTCGCGAACTGGAATCTTGGCGCTGCCAAAAGTCCCTACGAAGACCTCGACGGCTTCATGCACCGCGCCGACGCGCTTGCCGAAAACCTGCTGGAGAGCGGCATCTCCGCGATGAAGATCTGGCCGTTCGATCCGGCGGCGCAGGAGAACAAGGGTCTCTACATCTCCGCCGCGCAGATGAAGCAGGCGATCGAGCCGTTCGAGAAGATCCGAAAGACGGTCGGCGACAAGATGGAGATCATGGTCGAGCTTCACTCGCTGTGGAACCTGCCAACCGCAAAACAGATCGCGCGCGCGCTCGAGCCCTACAAGCCGACCTGGTACGAAGACCCGATCCGTATGAACTCGCCGCAGGCGCTGGCCGAATATGCCCGCTGCACCGACGTCTGGGTCTGCGCCAGCGAGACGCTGGGCTCGCGCTTCCCCTACAAGGACATGCTCGACCGCGACGCTATGCATGTGGTGATGGCGGATCTGTGCTGGACCGGCGGCCTCACCGAGGGCCGCAAGATCGCGGCGATGGCCGAGACCTATCACCGGCCCTTCGCACCGCACGACTGCATCGGCCCGATCGGCTTCATCGCTGCCATCCACATGTCGTTCAGCCAGCCCAACACATTGATCCAGGAATCCGTGCGCGCCTTCTACAAGGGCTGGTACAATGAGCTCGTGACCACCATGCCCACGATCAAGGATGGTTTTGTCTATCCAATGGAAGGCCCCGGCCTCGGCGTCGACCTTCTGCCTGCCGTCTTCGACCGCTCCGATCTGACCGTGCGCCGTTCCAACGTCTGAGGATTCTTGAGATGAGCACCGCCCTCTTCGATCTTTCCGGCCGCACCGCGCTCGTGACCGGCTCCTCCCGCGGCCTCGGCCGCGCCATTGCCGAGGGCATGGCCAAGGCCGGCGCCAAGCTGATCATCAACGGCGTCGATCCCAAGCGTGTCGAGCAGGCCGTCGCCGAGTTTCGCGCCGCCGGCCACCAGGCCGAAGGCGCCGCTTTCAATGTCACCGACGAGCCTGCGATCGTCGCCGCCTTCAACGACTTCGACAAGAGGGGCATCGCGGTCGACATCCTCGTCAACAATGCCGGCATCCAGCACCGCAAGCCGCTGGTGGAGTTCACCACCGACGAGTGGCGCAAGGTGATCGAGACCAACCTCACCAGCGCCTTCGTGATCGGCCGCGAGGCGGCCAAGCGCATGATCCCGCGCAAGTACGGCAAAATCATCAATATCGGCTCGCTCGGCAGCGAGCTCGCGCGTCCCACGATTGCGCCCTACACCGCTGCCAAGGGCGGCATCAAGAACCTGACCCGCTCGATGGCGGTGGAATGGGCCCAGCACGGCATCCAGGCCAACGCGATCGGCCCCGGCTACATGCTGACCGACATGAACGAGGCGCTGGTCAACAACACCGACTTCAACAACTGGCTGATGGGCCGCGTTCCCTCCAAGCGCTGGGGCCGACCGGACGAGCTGGTGGGCGCTGCGATCTTCCTGGCCTCGGATGCCTCGACCTATGTCAACGGCCAGATCATCTATGTCGATGGCGGCATGATCGCTGCGATGTGAGCCGCGAAACGCTGAGGGAGCCAACCATGCACGCCGTCGTCATTCACGCACCGAAAGATCTGCGGATCGATAGCTATCCAGATGCAGCGCCCGGTCCGGGCGAAGTCCGCGTCAAGATCGCGAACGGCGGCATCTGCGGCTCCGATCTGCACTACTATCATCACGGTGGCTTCGGTGTCGTGCGCATCCAGCAGCCGATGGCGCTGGGGCACGAGATCGCGGGCGTGGTCGCAGCCGTCGGTGACGGCGTCACGAACGTGAAGCCGGGCACTCGGGTCGCGGTCAATCCGAGCAAGCCGTGCGGCCGGTGCCTGCATTGCCAGGAGGGTATGCGCAACCAGTGCCTCGACATGCGCTTTCTCGGCAGCGCGATGCGCTTTCCCCATGTGCAGGGCGGCTTTCGCGAATTCATCACGGTCGATGCGGCGCAGGCCGTTGCGATCGCCGACAAGCTGTCGCTGGCGGAAGCCGCGGTCGCCGAGCCGCTCGCGGTGTGCCTGCATGCCGGCAAGCAGGCCGGGCCCCTGCTCGGCAAGCGCGTGCTGATCACCGGCTGCGGCCCGATCGGCGCGCTGATGATCCTGGTCTCGCGCTTCGGCGGCGCGGCCGAGATCGTGGTCACCGACGTCGCGGAGGCGCCGCTTGCGGTCGCCAGGAAGCTCGGGGCCAGTCATGCCATCAATGTCGCGGCCGACGCCGCGGCGCTCGATCCGTGGCGCACCGGCAAGGGTGTGTTCGACACGCTGTTCGAAGCCTCGGGCAACCAGGCCGCACTCCGCACCGCGCTCGACGTGCTCAGGCCGGGTGCCACGTTGGTGCAGCTCGGCCTGGGCGGCGAAATGACGCTGCCGATCAACTCCATCGTCGCCAAGGAATTGCAGCTGCGCGGCACCTTCCGCTTCGATCCCGAATTCGAGCTGGCGGTGCGGCTGATGGGCGAAGGCCTGATCGACGTCAAGCCGCTGATCACGGCGACCATGCCGTTCGAGAACGCGGTCGCAGCGTTCGAGCTCGCCAGCGACCGCTCGCAGTCGATGAAGGTGCAATTGACGTTCTGATCGATGAGCGCTGCTATTGGTTCTCGATCAGCCGGTCGCTGACCAGCCGCACGGCGCCCCGTTTCCAGGAATAGTCCGCGCCCAGGCGCAGGCCGCTGTCGCCGCGTGCCAGCACCGCGCCGGTCCTGGCATCGCGCACCTGGAAGCCGAGCGTGTATTCGGTGCGGCTGACCCGCCGCACCACCCCGATCAGAGACTGATCCGCACCGAGCCCTTGCGCCATCGCCGCTTCGCAGCCGCCGCAGTCGCGTAAAGCGCGTGCCTTTACCGCCTCCTCGTTCGCGCTGCCGACATCGACGAGGCGGTAGCGGCCGGATTGGCCAAGGGCATCGCGCACACTGCCGGTCACTTCGGCCAGATTGGATGCATCTGCGGCCGCGAGACCGGCGGCCGGCGCCGCGGTGTTGTCCTCGAGCTCGAATTCGAACACCGCCAGCGCGATCGGCGCGGGTGCGCCGAGCGCGGCCATGATCTCGCGGGACACGAAGATCTCGGCACGCTCCCATGATTCATCATTGTCGCCGCGGAAGGTGTAGAGCTTGTCCATCACGACCTTCCTGGCGCCAACGTCGATCACGGCGACCTTGGCCCATAGCACCAGTGTGCTCGTCTTCTGGATGCCGCCGATCACCTTGAACGCCGCGCCGTCCTGGGCCGAGGGCACCAGCCGGTAGCGCCGGTCTCCGCCGATATCTTGCCGGAGCGCAGCCATGAAGGCCGCCAGCCGTCGCTCGTGGGCGGCGGTCTGGTTGGCAGGCTCCGCTGACGTATCGGTATAACTGAAATCGTCCATGGCGACGCCGACGGCAGTCTCGGCACCAAGCGCATAAGCCGGCGGAAGGACGACAAGGAGACAGACTGAGAGGATCAACCGGCGCAGGTGCATAAATGTGCCTCGTATGACGGAGCGGCGCACAATCTGGACGGCGTAATCAGGGCTCGCAGCAGCGCCGGTCCCGGCGATGACCGGGAAAATTTCACGACGGTGCACCGCACTCACACCTGACGGCTTTGCGCTAGGTGCGTTCTGCCGTTTAATGCGGGCGCGACAACCCGTTCGCACCAGGTGCCCGCCGATGTGGAACCGCCCGAGGTTCGATCTCAAAGTCCGTCTGACGTTGCGCGTGGCCGCGATATCGGCCGCCTGCTTCGCCGTTATCTCCGCCTATTTCCTGATTACGGCCGACCGCGCGGCGCATGCGCGCCTCGACGACATCGCCGCCATCGTCGCCAAGACGCTGGAGCTACAGCAGGGCAAGATCCAGTGGGTCGCCAGCCCGCGCTCGGACTTTCCCAACCTCGACCCCGTTTCGGCCTATGTGATGACGCCCGGCCTGTGCCTGGCATTCCGCGGCACGAGCGGCGACATCCTCCAGCGCTTCTGCAGCGGCGCGCCCGCCCCGGCAAACCCGCCGCCGCAAGCCTTCACGGCCTTCTATCGCAGCCTGTTCGACCCCGGCCGCGAAGCGGCACGGCCTGTGATCGTGCGCGGAGCGAAGCTTGGCGACGCCGTGGTCTCGGTCGAGCCGGCCGTGCAGACGGCGGAGGCCTGGCACGAGGCCGGCCGCCTGATGCTGGCGCTGGCGATCGCGCTGCCGCTGCTCTGCGCCCTGGTCTACGCCGCGCTGGCACGCGCGCTGCGCCCCACCCGCATGATCCGCACCGGTTTGGAGCGGATTGCCGCCAACGACCTCACCACGCGGCTGCCGCCGTTCGACCTTGCCGAGCTCTCCGCGATCCGCGACGGCTTCAACCATCTCGCCGAAAGCCTCGAGACCGCACTTGCCGAACGCAGCGAGCTGACGCGGAAGCTGATCGCGCTCCAGGACGAGGAGCGCCGCCATCTCGCGCGCGAGCTGCATGACGAGTTCGGCCAGTCGCTCGCCGCCATCCGGGCGCTCGCCTCCTCCGCCCGCCAGACCGCCGCGCAGGACTGCCCTTCCTTGCTTGGCGAATGCGACGGCATCGCGCGGACCGCAACCGGCATGATGGAGACGTTGCGCGGCACACTGTTCCGGCTGCGGCCGCCGGATGTCGAGGAGCTCGGGCTCGTCGCCAGCCTCGAAGGCCTGGTCGCGGGCTGGAACGGGCGCAGCCGCGGCGAGACGCGCTTCTCGATCCGGTTCGACGGCGCATTCGAGACCCTGCCGGCCACGATCAGCGCCAGCCTCTACCGGATCGTGCAGGAGGCGCTCACCAATGCCGCCAAGCATGCCGTCGCCACGCGGGTCAGCCTGGAATTGACGATGGGGGCGAGCGAGATCGCGCTTGCGATCGACGATGACGGACGCGCGACCGATCCCGTCGCGAAATCCGGAATGGGCCTGCTCGGCATGCGCGAGCGCGTCGCGGCCTTGCGCGGCCAATTGAGCTTCGAGGCCAAGCCGAACGGCGGCTCCGCACTGCGCGTCGTCATTCCGCTCGCAGCCGCCGATCGGCCGCCGCTGGAGCACGCCGCATGAGCGCGGCCGGCGCGACCATTCTGCTGGTCGACGACCATTCCGTCGTCCGCGAGGGCTATCGCTCCGTGCTCCAGAAGCAGCCGGGACTTCGCGTCATCGCCGAAGCCGCCGACGGCGCCGAGGCCTATCGTCTCTACAAATCGGAGGCGCCCGACCTCGTCATCATGGATCTGAGCATGCCCGGCATCGGCGGCATCGAGGCGGTCAGGCGCATCAGGCAGTGGGACAAGGGCGCGAGGATCCTCGTCTTCACCATGCACGAGAATGCCGGCTTTGCCGTGCAGGCGATCCGCGCCGGCGCCAGGGGCTACGTCACCAAGACCAGTCCGCCGGAGACGCTGGTGCGCGCCGTGATGGACGTGCTCGCCGGCAGGATCGCAATCAGCCCCGACATCGACCATGAGCTCGCGCTGAGCCGGCTGGCCGGGGAAAGCTCTGCCGCCGACGTCCTCACGCCGCGCGAATTCGAAGTGCTGCGGCTGCTGCTCGCCGAGAATACGACAGAGGAGATCGCCGAGACGCTCCATGTCAGCCCGAAGACGGTGGCGAACCTGCATTCCCTGATCAAGGACAAGCTCGGCGTCGGATCCGACATCGAGCTGGTCCGGCTGGCGCTGCGCCAGGGCATCTTGACGGAGGTCGATCTCGGCGAGGCCTGATTGCTCAAGCCAGATAGCGCGTGAGATAGCCTTCCATCGCGTAGAGCGCACAAAGCGCAAGGCTCGACCACACGGCGGCGGTGAAATACAGGAACATCCAGGTCAGCTCGCCCTTCCAGTGCGCGATGTCGTGGGTCACGACCCAGCGCGTCGAGACGTCATGCAGGCCTTCGAGGAAGCCGAGCAACCGGTTGCCCTCTTCATACCCTGCCCGCCAGCGGCTGAGATACATCGGCACGTCGACGGTGACGAGGAAGGCCAGAAAGCAGGCGATGCCGACGATGCCGGCAATCAGCGCCCAGCGCACCGGCCCCTGGAATTCCGGCATCAGCCGGCACAGCGCGATGCCCGCGAGGAAGAATGTCACCGCCCACAGCGAGTTCTCGATCGCGTTGAAAAGGAAGTTTGTCGTCACCACCGCATACCAGGAGAAGCACTCCGCGATGATGATGATGGGCACGATCACCCACGCGATGTTCACAACCGTCTCGGCGCCCGTCATGGTCCCGAGTTGATGCAGGATGACCGCCCATTGCGCCGCGAAGCACAGTTCGGCCACGGTCGCGACCGTGCGGCCGACGAAGACGCTGGAGAGCCAGGTGTCGAACAGACAGATTCGCTGCACGTCGGCGCGCGGCAGGAACGAGCGGAAGGCGCAGCCGAAGACATAGCCGGCGCAGAGCAGGAACATCACTCCGATGTCGGAGCCGCCACTGATGCGCCGGCGGACGTGGGATCGAACGCGCGGTACAGCATGAACCAGGCGAGAATGTTGGCAGCACTGACCAGCGTCAGGGACCCCCACCACCACGCGAGGGGATTTGTCCGCGCCTGCCACTGCAACATGAATCGCTCCGCTGTAATCGATATGACATTCAGTCGTAATAATCCTCTCACCAACCCACGGAATCACGACTAGAATCTGTGTGCGGCGGAGCTCGTCGCGCACATTTTATCCGCACGGGCAACGCCGGCGTGTCCGGATAGTGGACACAAAATACTATTTTATGAATCTATTGGACAACCGCCCCGACCGGGTTCATTTAATCCTCGATGGCCAAAACCGCGTCCAAACCGATCCGCGCCTCCTCGTCCGCTGCCGCCGTGCTGGCGGACAGCATCGACGACGCCGCGTTCGCGACGACGCTGGCAAAGGGTCTCGTGGTGCTCGAAGCGTTCAAGGCGGGAGCGACGCAGCTCGGCAACATGGAGCTGTCGACGCTGACCGGGATTCCGCGTCCAACGGTGGCGCGGCTGACGCATACGCTCGCCGAGCTCGGCTACCTCCGCTACGATTCCGAACGCGCCAAATATCGCGTCGGCGCGCGCGCCCTTCGCATGGCGCATCCGCTGCTCGCCGACATGCAGTTCCGCCAGGTCGCGCGGCCCATGATGCAGGAGCTCGCGCAAAGCGTGCGCGGCACGGTCTCGATCGGCCTGCTCGATGCGACCTCCATGATCTATGTCGAGACCGCGCGCTCCGGCGACGTCGGCCCGCACGTCCCCGACATCGGCATGCCCATTTCCGTGGTGATGACGGCGATGGGCCGTGCCGCGGCGGCGACCTTGCCGCAGGCCGATGCCGCGCTGCTCGAAGAGCGCATTGCAAGCGAGGACACCGAGCTGTGGTCGGCCTTCCGCGAGACATACCGCGCCGGCCTCGCACAATGCATCAGCCGTGGCTTCTGCACCTGCTTCGGCGAGTACATCGCCTCGATCCATGCCGTCGCCGCGCCGCTGTTTCATGCGCGTGAGGCGAAGCAGGCCTTTTCGATCAATTGCGGCATCCCCGCATTCCGGCTCCAGCCCGGCCAGCTGGAGGGCGAGATCGGCCCGCGCATTGCCGCTCTTGCCGACAGCATCCGCACCATGATTGGGGCGGCACCGGCGACCGAAACACAAAAGCAGAACAAGAAGAGCGCCAGGCGATGAACAAGACAATCGGCGCTCCGCCATCGGGAGGCCACCATGACCATCACACGGCGAACATTTTTGGGCACCCTCGCTCTTTCGATATCCGGACTTCCATTCGCCGCACGCGCTGAGGACGCCTGGCCGTCGCGTATGGTGCGGCTGATCTCGCCTTACGGGCCCGGCGGCTCCAACGACATCTCGCTGCGGCTGCTGGCCGAAGAGTTCGGCCGCAACCTGCACCAGCAGTTCATCGTAGAGAACAAGCCGGGCGCCGGCACCCGCATCGCCAACGACACGGTCGCGCATGCGCCGGGCGACGGCTATACCCTCCTCTATGTCGCGGCGCCCTACGCGACCGCCGAAGCGCTGTTCGGCAAGCTGACCTATGAGCGCAAGGATCTGCAGCCCGTCGCGATGGCTGTGATCGCGCCGCTGTTCCTGATCATCAGCGCGGATGCGCCGTTCAAGACGCTTCCCGAATTGATCGCCTACGGCAAATCGAAGCCGGATGGCCTGACCTTCGCCTCGCCCGGCGCCGGCTCGCAGCCGCATCTTGCCGGCGAACTCCTGTTCAAGGATGCCGGCGTCAAGGGTCTCAACATTCCCTTCCGTGGCGATGCCGCGTCCTACACCGAACTGCTCGCCGGCCGCGTCGATGCCACGCTGACGGCGCTGCCGACCGCACTGCCCTACATCCAGAGCGGCAAGTTCATCGTGCTCGGCGTCGCCTCGGCCGAACGCAGCGCGCTCTATCCGCAAGCGCCGACCCTGCGCGAGCAGGGTTTTCCCAACGTGGCTGCGGCCGGCTGGTACGGTTTCATGGCGCCTTCGACGACGCCGCGGGCCATCGTCGACAAGCTGCAGGCCGAAGTCTTGCGCGCGCTGGCCGAGCCGGTGGTCATGGACAAGCTGACCGCCCAGGGCCTCGAAGTGCGCGCCGGCACCGCGGCCGAGTTCGGTCAGTTCATCGACAACGAAACAAAAAAGTGGACCGGGCTGATCCGCGAGGCCGGTCTCAAGGGCGAGTGACGGTCACGAACAGGGAATGGAAATGAAAAACGTACTTCTCAACCGTGTCCCGGCAGTCGCGATCGTTCTCGCGCTATCGATCCCGGCGGCACAGGCCCAGAAGAAATACGATCCCGGCGCATCCGACACCGAGATCAAGGTCGGCCAGACCGTCCCGCTCAGCGGGCCGGCCTCGGCCTATGCCGTCATCGGCAAGACCCAGGCCGCCTACATGAAGATGATCAACGACCAGGGCGGCGTCAACGGCCGCAAGGTCAATCTGATCCAGTATGACGATGCCTATTCGCCTCCGAAGACGGTTGAGCAGACCCGCAAGCTTGTCGAAAGCGACGAGGTGCTGCTGACCTTCCAGATCATTGGCACGGCGCCCAATGTCGCCGTGCAAAAATATCTCAACGCCAAGAAGGTCCCGCAGCTCTTCGCGGCAACGGGCGCGGCGCGTTTCACCGATCCGAAGAACTTCCCCTGGACCATGGGCTTCAATCCGTCCTACCTCGTCGAGGGCCGGATCTACGCGCAATATCTTCTGAAGAACCATCCGAACGCCAGGATCGGCGTGCTCTATCAGAACGACGATCTCGGCAAGGATTACCTCGCCGGCTTCAAGGCAGGTCTCGGTGACAAAGCGAAGATGATCGTCGCCGAGACGTCCTACGAGATCACCGAGCCGACCATCGACTCGCAGATCCTGCGGTTGAAGGATGCCGGTGCCGACGTGCTGTTCAGCGCCACCACGCCGAAACAGGCCGCGCAGGCGATCAAGAAGGTGGCCGAGATCGGCTGGAAGCCGCTGCACATCATCGACATCAACGCCTCCTCGGTCAGCGCGGTGCTGAAACCTGCCGGACTCGACAACGCCAAGGGCGTCGTCAGCGTCGGTTATGTCAAGGATTCAGCCGATCCCGAATGGAAGGACGATCCCGGCATGAAGCGATATCTCGCCTTCATGGCCAAGTACTACCCGGAGGGCGACAAGGATTCGAACCTGAACGTCTACGGCTATATCACCGCGCAGCTGCTGGTGCAGGTGCTGAAGCAATGCGGCGACGATCTCACGCGCGAGAACGTGATGCGCCAGGCCGCCAGCCTGAACAACATCGCACTCGACCTGACGCTGCCGGGGATCTCGGTGACGACGACGCCGACGGACTATCGCGTCAACAAGCAGTTCCAGATGGTGCAGTTCGACGGCCAGCGCTGGCAGAAACTCGGCGACATCGTCACGGACGACGCGAAGGAATGAAGCGCCCCTCATCCCGAGGGGCGCGCGCCTTGAAGAATGAAGGCTTCACCAATGGTCCTCGTGCTTCGAGGCGGCCGCTCCGCGGCCTCCTCCGCATGAGAGAGGAAGTGGCTGCTCGCCCTACCTCTTCATCCCACTCACATAGGCCGCGAGCTTGTCGAGTGTCTGGTAGCCGTATTCGACGGCACCGAAGTTGATCATGCCGTCGCGCTGCGCCGCGCTCGACGCCAGCTGCCGCATCATCAGAACCGTCTTGCCGTTGCTCTGCTCGGCGAAGGTGACGGTGAAACGGAACATTCCGGGATCCTCGTCCTGGTCGGTACCGTGATCCATCTCCATCAGCGACGGCCGTTCGATGCGGCGAAAGCGCATGCGGTTCGGGTAGACCGTGCCGTCCGGGCCGATCATGTTGAAGCGCCAGACGCCGCCGACCCGCACGTCGATCTCGAAGGTCTCAACCTTGAAGCCCTTCGGGCCGAACCATTGCGGCAGATGCTTCGGGTCGGACCACGCTTCGAACACCAGATCGCGCGGCGCGTCGATCACGCGCGACATCACGATCTCACGGTCGAGCGACCATTGCGACAGCGCGGGATTGGCAGAATTCGTCATCGTCAGGAACCTTTCCGTCTGGTTGTCTTGCCGGTTGTCTTGTCGATCGGCTTGTTACTTGACTTGGTCGCCCGTTTGGCAGCCGCCCGCTCTTTCTTCAGCTTCATCACATAGGTTTCGAAGCGATCGAGCCGCGCCTCCCAGATCGCACGCTGGTGCTGGAACCAGTCCTCCGCAGTGAGGAGCGCGTCAGGACTGAGGCGGCAGGTGCGCACGCGGCCGGATTTCTCCGACAGGACGAGACCGCTCGTCTCCAGCACATGGATGTGCTTCATGAAGCTCGGCAGCGCCATCGCGAAGGGATCGGCGAGTTCGCCGACCGACGCCTCGCCGGCGCAGAGCCGCATCACGATCGCCCGCCGGGTGGGATCGGCAAGGGCCGCGAAAACCTGATCGAGCCGGGATAGTTGGTTAGCCATGGGGCTAACTATAGGGCTGCCATGATCTCGCGTCAACAATTGTAAGCCAATTAGCTAAGTTAATTTTGCCGACTGGTAGCCTGGATGAAGGGAAGCGTAATCGGGGCCGCTCGCTCGGCTGCGGCACTTTCCGGGTTGCGCTTCGCTCCATCCGGGCTAACGGACCATTCGCGCGGAACCCACCACGCGCAATCGTGAATAGGGAGGATCGGCCCTTCCCACTACAAGAGACTGGGGGCGCATCGAATCTTGCGCCAGAGCCGTGTCGTCTGTTGTCACCTCATCGTATCTCACCCGACGGGCGCTCGCCCGGGCCGCGCTCGTTCCCGTTGCGCTTGCATGGCCGCGCGGGGCCGCCGCGGATTCCGACATGATCGCGCAGATGCGCGACATCGTTGCGAACGAACTGACGCCGACCGCGACGCCGGACCAGCCGGGCGGTCTCGCCGCTGCACTTTATGCCGGCAGCCATGTCGAGTACTTCAATTACGGCTTTGCCGACAGCGCCACGCGAAGGCCGGTCACGCCGGACACGCTGTTCAACCTCGGTTCCCTACGCAAGCCGTTTGAGGCGACGCTGGTTGCGCTCGGCACCCTCCGCGGCGAACTGCGGCTCGACGATCGTCTGGCGAAATATCTCCCGGAGCTCACCGGCGACTATGTTCGCCGCATCACTGTCGGCGAACTCGTCACGCACACCTCAGGCATGCTGCTGCCGACCGATCATCCGCCGTGGCCGAGCGACGCGTTTTCCCGCGCGCAGCTCATCGACATGTTCAACAGCTGGAGACCGCAAGCCGGCGAAGTGCCCGGCAAGCAGCGCGTCTACAGCCACGCCGGCTACGTGCTGCTTCAACTCGTGCTCGAGCGCTGTTACGGCGCTCCGATCGCAACCCTGTTTGAACAACACATCCTCAAGCCGATCGGCATGAATGCGACCTCCGTGCCCGAACGCGGCGAGGACAGCCGTGCCGTCATGCACGACGCCTGGATGCAGCTCGCGGTCCAGGGCTACTCGGATCAGGGCATGGCAATCGGCCCCATCGGCAACCAGCAGAGTTATTTTGATTTCCCCGGCACCGGCCAGATGTTTTCTTCGCCGCGGGATCTCGCCGCATTCGTTGCGGCCTGCGTCGATGGGCAGTCGACCGAGCCTCACTTGCGCGAGGCCCTGCGGATGACTCAGCACGAGATCTTCCGCGTCGACGACAAGTTTGGGCAGGGAATGGCCTGGGAGACGGTGCGTCTGCCGGGCGTCACCGTCGTCGACAAGCCGGGTGGGCTCAACAACGCCTCTGGCTATATCGGCCTGGTGCCGGCGCAGCGGATCGGGATCGTCCTGCTCGCCAATCGGGGCGAATATCCGCACGAGATCGCGCGCTACAGGATCCTGCCAGCATTGGCGCATCTGGCGGCATCGCACTGAATCCGCCTAGCGAAAAACAGAAAGCGCCGGCTAAGCCGGGGCTTTCCACGCCAGGTCGGAACGGGAATGCTCAGTACCTGGCAACGACGGGTCCGCCGAACTTATAGTTCACGCCGACGCGCACGATGTTCGATTTGAGATCGACCGAGTGGGTGAAGACGTTGGTCGGAAACGCGCCGCCCAACAGATTGGTGCTGGTCACGGTGCTGCGTCCGAGGTCGACGTAGAGATATTCCGCCTTGAGCGACCAGCCGCCGCCGAAGGCATATTCGGTGCCGACACCTGCGGTCCAGCCGAGGCGTGTGTCGCGGAACGCGGCCGACTCCGTCGCCGCAGCGAACGTGTCCACGAAGTTGAAATTGCCCGTCACCTCGGCGATCGCCGCACCGCCGGTGGCGTAGAGCAGCCAGGTCGGAGCAGCGAGGAAACCGATGCGGCCGCGGATGGTGGCGAGCCAGTCGGCCGAGACCGACGACGACACGGTGAAGCCGGTCGGTGCGCAGCACGGATAGAGCGCCGAACCCGTCGCACTGCCCTTGAAGCCGAAATAGTTGATATCGCCTTCCAGGCCGAGCACGGCGTTGTTGAGTTGCCAGTTATAGCCGGCGGTAAGACCGCCGGTGACGCTGGAGCTGTTGACACGCTGGGCGCCGACTGCAGCAATCGCGGTAACACTGGTGTCCGCGAAATAGCCGGCGGGATCGAACGCGGTCGAGGTGGCCGGATCGGCGCTGCCCCATTGCCCGCCGACATTGCCGCCGACGTAAAAGCCGGTCCAGTTGTAGGCCGTCGCCATCATTGGCGCCTTGGTGTAGTGCGCCGCGAGGTCGGCCGCCTGCACGGATGCGGAGCCCAAAACAACCGCGGCAACCGCCAGCAAAAACTTCTTCATTCCAGTCTCCTTGCCCCGCGCGATTGATCTCGCGTTTCGAATGCGCGGGCGGAAGTTGTCCGGCGCAGATTGGGCATAGGCTGCCGGTCCCTGGCCGTCTTGGGCTGCGGCGAAGTTCATAGGGACTGTGACGTAGTGTGAGCCGTGCGGCACGCGAACGCGTGACGGGTGTGACTGGAGGGCCACGCGTCATCCCTCCTCCGTGACGCGCGACGCACACCACTGTCGCATCGCGACAACCCGCGCGCGATCCGACGCTCCGCGTCTCAGACCGAACGCGTCAGTCCGCCGTCGACGCGGATGTTCTGTCCCGTGATATAGGCCGCGCCGTCGGACGCCAGGAACGAGATCGTCGCGGCGATCTCCTCGACCTTGCCGTAGCGCCGCATCGGCACGCTGTCGCGGCGTGCATCCAGCTGCGGCAGGCTGTCGATCCAGCCCGGCAGCACATTGTTCATCCGGATGTTGTCGGCGGCATGGGTGTCGGTGAAGATCTTCGTGAAGGCGGCGAGGCCGGCGCGGAACACCGCAGAGGTCGGAAACATCGCGCTCGGCTCGAACGCCCAGGCGGTCGAGATGTTGATGATGGCTCCGCCCTTCTGCGTCTGCATGATCGGCATCACCAGCCGGGTCGGACGGATCACGTTGAGCAGATAGGTGTCGAGGCCGGTGTGCCACTGCTCGTCGGTGATCTCGGTGATCGCCGCCCGGGGCCCATGGCCCGCGCTGTTGACGAGCACGTCGATGCGTCCCCATCGGGCAAGCGCCCCGTCCACAAGCCGCTTCAGATCGTCGTTCGATTTGTTGGAACCGGTGATCCCTAACCCACCGAGCTCGGCTGCCAGCGCCTCGCCCTTGCCGGAAGAAGACAGGATGGCGATGCGAAAGCCGTCGGCTGCGAGCCGGCGCGCAGCCCCTGCCCCCATGCCGCTGCCGCCGGCGGTCACGAGTGCGACCTTCTCTGCTGCCATCTCTGCTGCCATGAGCGATCATCCTTTGTGATATCGTGGAGGCGAGCCGTGGGCCCGGCCCATCATGAGGCCTTCTACCGCCGGACCGGCCGGAAGGTCCACCGTCGAAGGCGACTTGAAAGATGAGCGATTTGGAGATCCGCAATTTGCGCCCCGAGGAGATCGCCATCGCCGTCGACTGGGCCGCGGCCGAGGGCTGGAATCCGGGCCACTCCGACGCCGCCTGTTTCGCGATCCCGGACGCGAAGGGCTTCTTCGTCGGCGAGATCCACGGCGAGCCGGTCGCGACCGTCTCCTGCGTCAACTACGACGATCGCTTCGCGTTTCTCGGCTTCTACATCGTGCGATCGGGTTTTCGCGACAGAGGCCACGGCCTGCGCATGTGGAACGCGGCGATCGCGCATGCGGGCGCTCGCGTGATCGGCCTCGACGGCGTCGTGGCACAGCAGGACAATTACAGAAAGTCCGGCTTCCAGCTTGCTCACGCCAATGTCCGCTATGGCGGCTTCGTCGCCGCGCCATCGAGGCCGCCCGCCGATGTCGTTGCGCTCGACACGATCCCGCTCGCGCTCGTTGAAGCCGACGATGCAACGGTTTTTCCGGCTCCGCGCAGTGCCTTCCTGCGTGCCTGGATCGGCACATCAGGACATGTCGGGCGCGCGCTGCTGCGCGACGGCAAGCTCGCTGCATGGGGCGTGATCCGGCCGTGCCGGATCGGCCGCAAGATCGGCCCGCTCGTCGCCGACGACCGCGCGGCGGCGGAAGCGATCGTGCAGGCCTTGCTGGAAAGCGCAAACGGCGGCGAGATCTTCCTCGACGTCCCCGCCGTCAATCGCGAGGCGATTGCGCTTGTGGAATCACTCGGGCTGAAGCCGGTGTTCGAGACGGCGCGGATGTACACGGGGCCGATCGCGCCGCTGCGGACCGACCGCGTCTTCGGCGTGACCAGTTTTGAGCTGGGCTAGCTGAGCCGAACTCGCTGCTCAGTAGCAGCGCATGATGTTGACGGTGTGCTCGCCGCCGCCGCGGCCGGGCACAGTGACCTGCTCCGTCGGACAGCTCGGCACGTAGGGCCGGTCTGACGGCACCACGTTGGGCGGGAAGCGATGCGTCCAGTCCCAGGGAACGTCGTACGTATAGGTGTAGCGCACGTCGCTGGAGACGGGTTGGGCGGTCTCGGCGAAAGGCTGGCCGTAGCCAGCATTGTCATAGTAGAACCCGCCGCCGCCCGGCCAGTAGACCCAGGGCGTGTTGCGGCCACGGAACCTGGCGCCCGGCGCAATCGGCGGACGCGCCGCCGGACCGGAAGGCGTGGCGGCATGCGCGACGGTGCCACCGGGCCTGGCAAAACCGACGCTGGGGGCAAGGAGCAGCGCGGCTGCGCTGAGCGAGGCGAGCAACGCCCCAAATGATCTCGACATCATGATACGCACCAACTCGTTTGGCTTCGCGAATAGCGGCTCCCCACCGCACGCTAGGCCGGGCTGTCGCCCACCCGCAAACGTATAATTAATTATTGGTTAAGGCACGGGATGAACAGGGAACAAGCTGCGGCAAGACGCCCGGGATTCCGGCTGATGTCGCTCGTGTTCCCGGGAAACGGACTTCATAACCAGTTGATCGGAGTTGATCGCTTCGGCCGACAACACCCGGAACGCTCCCGCACTGCGGTCGTTGGCTCCCGACACCAGCAAGGAGCATCTCCAATGCAGAACAAATCGAAACTCCTCTGCCTGATCACGGCTTCCCTCGTCGCGGGCACGACGGCCGCCTCGGCCCAGGGCTATGATTGGAACGGATCCCGCGCGGGTTGGGATCGCACCGCCCCCGCTTACCAACCGGTTCAGCCACGCGCGTACTATCCTGATGTGGCCGGACCTTACAGTGCGCTCAACGGCACCAACCATCCCGCGCCGAGCTCGACGCAGGGCGATGTCGGCCCGGAGGGCAACAA
This sequence comes from Bradyrhizobium sp. 35, assembly GCF_023073215.1. NCBI lineage: Bacteria > Pseudomonadati > Pseudomonadota > Alphaproteobacteria > Hyphomicrobiales > Nitrobacteraceae > Bradyrhizobium > Bradyrhizobium sp. 35. The sequence goes on along the minus strand of NZ_JADPJC010000108.1, from coordinate 129,022 downwards.
CAACGGCACCCTGACCGGCGTCTATCGCAGCTGGTAACGCCCGCTCACGATGAGGCCCATCGTCCATCACGGACGATGGGCCTTCGTGCGTCAGCGGCCCTGCTGCTTGCGTAGCCAGTCCAGCATGTCCTGTGGATTTCCGGTGCCCTGCGTCACAATGGCGGTGTTGCCGCCGCTGCGACGATAGACCGTCGTGCGCCCAGGCTCCTTCTCGATCTTGACCTCAGCCTGCGCCGGATCGCCGCTCTGGGTGATGACGGACGTGCCGTTCTCGTCCTGAACCATCGTGGTGTGGCCGTCACCTGACTCGCCGGCTCCGGCCGGCCCCGCTGCCATTGCCATCATGATGCTCATTCCTGCTGCAAGTACGATGAACCTCATATTGCACCTCACCTTCTGATCACCGGCTGAACTGAAATATCGACAGCCAGTTGAAGCGCCCGAATTGTCGCACCGTTCCCGTGTTCATATCGCCGATCTGGAGCAGGAGGGCATTGGTGGAATTGCCGACCTGAGTGATATCGGCGATGTTGCTCACACCCGACTGACCGATCGCCAAATTGGTGGTGCCACCCACCTGGATCACATCGACATAATTTCGCGTGCCGTTCTGGATGATCTTCGCATCGACCGTTCCCGTGCCACCGATCTGGATGACACGCGCAATATTGATGCTGCTGTTCTCCTCGATCGTGACCGGCTGGACGTCGTTGCCGAATTGCACGATCGTTTCGATGCTCACGTTCCGGTTCGTCACGCCGCGCTGGACGGATCCGGCGGATGCCTCGGACGCGACGCTGACGGCGGCGAGCAATGCCGCCAATGCCAGGAGCAGTCTACCGGATATCATTGCCTTGCCCCCATTACATTTCTGACGACGCTGAGGTCGCGCCCAACTCAATGGCTATTCTGGACAACAGTCGCCGAGTTGAACGCACCGAACTGGGACAGGAAACTGCTGGTCGACTGGCCAGCCTGGCCGACAAACGCGACATTGTTCACGCCCGCCTGCCCGACCGATGCCGACGTCGTCCCGCCGAATTGCAGGATTCCGGTCGCGTTGTTCGTGCCGTTTTGAGTGACGGTCGCGCTGGTGCTGCTGCCTATCATGAACACGCCGGCCATGTTGAGTTGACTGTTCTGGTTCAGCACGACCGGCGGGCCGCCGAGCGACACGATGGTCTTGATGTCGGCGGTCTGGGCACCGGCCGATCCGGCGCCTATGCAACACAAGGTGAGAAACGCGCCGCAGGCGGCGCCGGAAAAATGTCTCATGACATGCCTCGCGACTGAAAATGGATTTGCGATCAAGGAGTCTGCTGCAAAATCGTCGAGCCGTTCAGGATTCCGAGCTGTCCGACGGCCGCCGCGTTGTCCGCGCCGATCTGGCCGATCAGGCTCGAATTGGAGCCACCGGCCTGGCCGAGTAACGCGGTGTTGGACGCCGTCGCGGTGGTGCCGCCCTGCCCGATCACTGAGGTGTTGACGGTCAGGAGCGAGCCCGTCTGCAGGGTGGTCGCAGTATTGGTGGCGCCGAATTGCATCGTGGTGGCGCTGTTGTTGGTGCCGCCACTCTGCGAGATGAAGGAGTTGTTGGTGGTGCCGAATTGCAGCACGCTGGCCGAGTTGCCGGCCTGGGCATCGACAGCGGTCAGCAAGCCGAACGCGACGATCGTGGCAACGAGATATTTTTGATGCATGACATTTCCTCCGCGAAAGTCGGCGGACAAGCTCTCACCGAGTCGTCCCGCCCGAGGCGGTGCTTTCAAGGATGGCGCGGACGCGCCGCAGATGACGCGTCCGGCCAAACGGGGCTGGCTTAGTGCGCCGTCTGCGAGACGGTGCTGCTGTTGACGCCGAACACGCTGAGCTGTCCGACGGCGGCGGCGTTGTTCTGAAGCGCGGCAGGCCCGAACGAGTTCTGGGTAATCGCGCTGCCGTTGTTGCCGAACGCCACCTGGCCGGTCGTCGCCGAGTTCTGCACGCCAACCTGGTTGACCGTGCTGCCGTTGTTGAGCGAGGCCGCGCTGGTGCCCTGCATCGTGGTCGCGCTGTTGATGATGCCGAGCTGGCTGGTCGACGAGCTGTCGTTGGTGAGGCCCTGCTGCGAGACGCTGGAACCGTTCACGACGCCCACTTGCACCGTGGTCGCAGTGTTGGCGGCCTGCGCGGCGGAGGAGAGGGCGAGCACGGCAACGGAAGCAAAAAACAATTTGCGCATGGAATATCCTTTCTGGCTAAGATCTCTGACTGGGTTCGGATGCCGTCTTGGAGGAGGCCGACATCGCAGGACCGACTTTGAACCGATCGTGCTGCGTGCGACAGACTGCAGTTCATGCTAATCGGTACGGACTAGACGTTGCGCGGCGCCTTGGTGCCTGCGGCACTAGCTGTACGGTTGTCCCGTGCCGGTTCGTGTCGTCTCTTCTTCGCGTCCCATGCTGTCGACCAACCGCACCACCTCGATCGGCGAGCGAAGCTCCAGCTTTCGCATCATCCTGGTGCGATGGACCTTGGCCGTCACTTCGCTCACCCCGAGCCTCGCCGCGATCTGCTTGGCGACGAGACCTTCGGCCATCAACAGCATGATCTCCCGCTCCCTCGCCGTCAGCGTCTCGACGCGCTGGCGCGCTTCGCGCACGCTATCTTCGCGTTCGAGCCGCCTGCGGTCGCGCTCGATGCCGTGCCTGATCGCGTCGAGGATCTCCTGTTCGCGAAAGGGTTTTGGAAGAAACTCGACTGCGCCGCGCTTCATGGCCTCGACCGAGACGCGGACGTCGGAATGGCCGCTGATGAAGACGATCGGGATAAGCACGCCCGTCTCGGCGAGCCGGCGCTGAAGCTCGAGGCCGGTCGGCGCCGTGCCGGGAAAGCGGACGTCGAGCACAAGGCATGAAGGCCCGCCGGAAATAGTCTCCCCGAGAAACTCGTCGGTCGACGCAAACAATTTCACCTGATGCCCGGTCTCCTCGCAGAGACTTCCTATCGCGGTTCGAATCTGGATCTCGTCGTCAATGACATAAACTGTGGCTTGACCTGAACTCATGGAAACGGGCTCCCCGGATTGGGGCTCGATGAACAAGCAACGAGCCATCCATTCTTCTTGCAAGCGAGATCAAGGTGCTCGGATGAATTCGCGGGGATCGAGCGAGTCGCTCCGATCCGCCGCTTCGACGTCTTAGGCCCAACACCCGTTCAAGACGAGTGAAGGTGTTCACACATCGGGTTTCGTGATTGCGGGGATGCGCCCTCGCGACCTGCGGCATCATGGCGAGGCGCGATATCGGCAATGCTGCGATTGGGAATGCGACGACCGGAAACGCGACGATCTGGCGTGGGAACTTCGGTATCGCCGAGTGCGTCATGGCGTCGCCACCCACGTGCCGACTTGAACGCCGGGCGCTGGCCGCTTCGGCCAGAGCAGACGAGACGTTCAGTCAGCTTGTCGAGTTCGATACCGCGCGCGTCATATCGATACGCTCCGTATGCATTTCGGGCAAGTCGTGAAAAATAGCACCCGCGGACTTTACTTCTGGATCATCAAGCGCACCCGACCGTCGCCCCGGCAGCGGCGACACACTGACGATCGCCCGCGTTTTTCAAGATTTACAACCATAGCGGGTTTACAACCACAGCGCGATCTCTGCCTTTGCCGCCAACGATGCCATTTCAAGAGGCGGGTTTTTGATATGCGATTTGTGCCAGTTATTGCCTTGCTCGGAACTGCATGTGGCCTCGCCGCGGTCTACGCCCCGGGGCCGGCCGTCATCACCGACGCGGCCGGGGCCGCGGCGCAGAAGGCGGCCCTTGCCTACGCATCGAGCCAACGGCTGCTCAGACCCGTGGGGCTGGAAGCACGGAGCTTCGGATCGGACGCCCCCGTATTCCGCTTTGCCTCAATCCAGCGCGGCAGCATCGAGCAGACCATCACCGTCACCGGAGCCCTGCAGCCGGTCAAGACGATCGAGGTGGGTTCCCAGCTGTCCGGGCAGCTCGCCCGGGTCTATGTCGATTTCAACGACACGGTCAGCAAGGATCAGCCGCTCGCCCTGATCGATCCGCGCAGCTTTGCGGCCAAGGTCGACGAAGCCCGGGCCTCTCTGGCCGTTGCCAATTCTCTGGTCGACGTCGCACGGGCCAAGCTCGATCGCACCAGGATCGATCTGCAAAACGCAAGGGGTAGCCGGGACGTGCTCGCCGCCAAGCTCGAGAGTGCCCAGGCAGTCAAGAGCTCGGCGCAAAAGACCTTGCAGCGGAAGCAGGCACTCCAGTCGCAAAACGTGGTGGCCACGACGACGGTCGACGACGCGCAGACGGAGTTCACCGCGCGTCTGGCCCAGGAACGCGAGGCCGAGGTTCTGATGTCCCTCAACTCCTATGCAGTGGATGGGGCGCAGGCCGACGTCCGCCGGATCGAGGCGGAATTGCAGCAGGCACGCATGGCCGTGCCGGAAAAGGCGGCCGTTCTCGCTGCGGCCCAGGCCGATCTCGACCGCACCGTGATCCGCTCGCCGATCGATGGCGTCGTCGTCGGCAGGTTCGTCAACGAGGGCCAGACGCTCGCGGTCGGACTGGAATCGCGCACCACGTTCGTGGTCGCGCATCGACTGGAGGACATGGAAATCCACGCGCAGGTCGACGAAGCCGATATCGGACGCATCGCCCCCGACCAGCGCGCGCATTTCACGGTGGATGCCTACCCGGACCGTCGCTTCGAGGCGGTGGTGCGGCAGGTGCGCAAGGCACCGCAGAACCAGCAGCACGTCGTGACCTACACCGTCGTCCTGGCCACCTCCAATCTCGACGGCGCGTTGCTGCCCGGCATGACCGCCCTGGTAAAGATCGTGATCGAGCGGCAGGACGACGTGCTGAAAGTGCCGCTTGCTGCATTGCGCTTCCAGCCCTCGGGCACGCGGCCGGACGCCGCGGCGCGCAGCGCCGTGTGGGCGCGCACCGCCAGCGGCTCACTCCGGCGTATTCCGGTGACCGTCGGCGCGGCCGGCACCGAACAGGTCGCACTCAGGAGCGGAGACCTCGTCGAGGGCAGCCAGGTCGCCGTGGGTCAGGCCATCCGGCCGGCCGGCATGGAATTTCTCGGCATAAGGTTCGGATCATGACGGCCCTCCCGCCCCTCATCAGCCTGCAGTCGGTCTCCAGGACCTATCGCGCCGACGGAGTAGCGGTGACTGCGGTGCGCAATGTCAGCTTCGACATCGAACGAGGCGAGATCGTCGCCGTGATGGGACCCTCGGGCTCCGGAAAATCGACGCTGATGAACATGATCGGGCTGCTCGACCTGCCGAGCGAGGGCGCGCTCTATCTCGAGGGAGCCGACGTCGCCGATCTCTCGGAAAACCACCGGTCGTCCCTGCGCGCCCGCAGCATCGGCTTCGTGTTCCAGTCCTACAATCTGCTCGCTCGCCACAATGCGATTGAGAACGTCGCGCTGCCGCTGGTCTATTGCGGCATCAGCCGCAAGGAGCGTCTGGCCCGCGCCGAGCAGAGCCTGGAGGCCGTCGGCATGGTGCACCGGGCCCACCACTTCCCGCGACAGCTTTCGGGCGGTGAGCAGCAGCGCGTCGCGATCGCGCGCGCCCTGATCGCCTCCCCGCTGATCGTGCTCGCCGACGAGCCGACTGGCGCGCTCGATAGCCGTACCGGCGCCGAGATACTGGCCCTGTTCGCCGCGCTGAACCGGACCGGCCAGACCATCGTGATGATCACGCATGACCCCGGCATCGCGACCCAGTGCCGGCGCACGATCCGCCTGCACGACGGCGAGCTCGTCGCGGACGAAACGCTGGTCCCGATCCTGCCGAAACGGAACGCTGCGCCATGACCATGCTCCAGGGCTTTCAGATCGCTTTGCACGCCTTGCGCCTGAATCCGTTGCGCAGCATCCTCACCATGCTCGGCATCGTGATCGGCGTCGCCTCGATCGTGACGGTGTTTGCGATCGGATCCGGCGCGCAGCTTCGCCTACAGGAGCAGATCCGGTCAATCGGCGCCAACGTGCTGATGATCAACCCCGGCGCGGTCTACCAGGGCGGCGTGCGTCTCAAGGATGGCAGCAAGCTGACCATGACCGAGAGCGACGTGCAGGCGATCCTCGAGCAGATCCCCGAGATCCAGGCAGCGGCCGGTTCGATTGCAGGAACGGCCCAGGTCATTCACGAGAGCAAGAACTGGAACACGACCATCAACGGGACGACGACCGGGCACTTCATGGTGCGCGACTGGCAGCTTGCGACCGGCCGCTATTTTTCCGGCAGCGAGGAGGCAGCAGCCGGCAAGGTCGTGATCCTCGGCAGCACGGTGGCGCATGAGCTGTTCGCGCCCGGCGAAGACCCGATCGGCGCACAGATCAGGATCATGAAGGTGCCGCTCGAAGTGGTCGGCGTTCTCGATCGCAAGGGACCGGCGCAGGACGACGTCGCCTTCGTGCCGCTCACCACGGCCAAGCTGCGCTTCCTCGGCAGCGCAAGCAACATCAACCGGGATTCGGTCGCCTATATCATCGCCAAGGTGGCCGCGGACGGACAGATGGCGGGGGCGCGAACGGAGATCGAAAACCTGCTGCGGCAGCGCCACCGTATTCCCGCTGGCCAGGAGGACGACTTCAAGGTCCAGGATCCGGCCGCCGCCATGGAAGCGCAGCAGGGAGCGATCCGCACCGTCGCGCTCCTGCTCGTCGCCATCGCCTCGGTCTCGCTGCTCGTTGGCGGCATCAGCATCATGAACGTCATGATCGTTTCGGTCACCGAGCGCACGCGCGAGATCGGAATCCGCCGCGCGCTTGGCGGGCGGATGCGGGACATCCGTCTTCAGTTTCTCTGCGAGGCCCTCGTGCTCTGCCTGCTCGGCGGCGCGATCGGCGTCGGTGCCGGCGTCACGCTCTCGATGACGGTCGCTCGCATGGCAGGATGGATCACCTCGATCGACGGTCAGGCGATCGGCCTTGCCCTCGCCTTCTCGATCGCGACCGGCCTGATCTTCGGCTTTTATCCCGCCCACAAGGCATCCAAGCTCAGCCCGATCGAGGCACTCAAGACGGAGTGAGAACATTCTGGGGTGTTCGCATCGACCAAAGGCCACGAAGGAGCAGTTATGAGTCGGGATCCGAAACATTCGATCACACCAACGCCGCGCGAGCGGGACCTGATGATGCTGATCGCACGCGGAATGCAGAACAAGAACATCGCGTACGAGCTCAAGATCTCGGAGAACACGGTGCGGGCGCATATCGGCAACATCATGCGCAAATACCGCCTTCAGAACCGGACCCAGATCGCGATCATCTTTGCCCTGCGGGCGGCGCCGCCATCGCTTCGCCGCAACCTGGCCAATGGCGGCCGCAATTCCACGACGGCCGCGCCGGCCAAGGCGGTCGCTCAGAATACGCCGGTGCCGACGGCACCGGATTGACCGCTCGGCCACAATCCCTTGCGTCATTTCTGGCGAAACACCCAAGTCCGGGGTCAACGCAACGGCGACAAAATATTTCTCTTTATTAGAATTCGGATTTTTGTTAGGAATTTCTCAACCCGGCCCAAGGAAGAGGGGCGTATCGCGATCGTCACGAACGCGGGCCGGACGGCGGTGGACGTTAGTCACATCGGCGCGAATGGCTTCGCAGGGCGGCTAACCGTGAGCGAAGGCGTCGCGCACACGACCGGTGCGATCGGCGTACGGCAAAATCGTGTGGTCCTGACGCCCGGGGTCTGTGCGTCAAGCGTTGCGGTGATGTGGGTTGCCCAACCGGGCACACGCATCAGCCATCCGCAAGGCGACGGGGGCAATAGTGCATCGCTCCCCGGGGAGAGCACGACATAAGCCGTAAAGCCACTGCGCAGGGAAGGCCGGATGTTGGGCTTCACCTGTATGCCGCTGTGCATTGTTCTTACGACAATCTCGCACAGTGGACCGCGGGTGCCAGCCGGCACCCGGTCTTCCCTGCGCCCTCTTTCATTTTGAGGGTGAGGCGACCAAGCAAAGCTCGGGCGAAATGCGCCGCGAGAGGGCGAAGGTGTGTCTGCCACTCGGAATGCGAATCGAAGCGCGACGCTGCCAGCCACTCACTCCGTCATTGCGAGCGCAGCGAAGCAATCCAGTCTGCCGCCGGGGAAAGATTCTGGATTGCTTCGCTGCGCTCGCAATAACGATGCTGAAGCAGCGCGTGCCGACACCGCGATCTCGTGCCGCCGGACGCCGCGCAGAGCGGGGCCCCTGTCCTTCTTTACATGGCGCTCCGCTCTTGTAACAAAACCGTCATGCAGCGAAACTAAATGAAGCCGGGGGCCGCGGTTGGCGGCCAAGCCGCCTCGCAGGGAGAGATTTTGATGCGCCGTTCGCTGGTGTTGCTGTCAGCCGGACTGACAGTGTTGTCCGCAGGATTTTCGACCGGACCTGCCTCCGCAGAGAACAACACGCCCCGTAACCTGATCCTGTTCATTCCGGACGGTCTGCGGGCGCTGAAGGTCACGCCTGAGACCGCCCCCGCAATGGCCGAAATCCGCGACAAGGGCGTCAACTTCAAGAATTCGCATTCGCTGTTCCCGACCTTCACCATGGCCAACGGCTCGGCGATGTCGACCGGCCATTATCTCGGCGATACCGGCGTGTTCTCCAATACGATCTGGACCAACTACACCTCGGTACCCGCCGGCGACACCGTGGTCCCCTTCATCGAGAACGACGCCGTGCTTGGCGACATCGACGAGCATTTCAAGGGCGACTACCTCAACGAGGACACGATCCTGAAATTGGCCCGCGACAAGGGCTACAGCACCGCCGCGCTCGGCAAGCATGGTCCGACCTATCAGTTCGACCACACCGACAAGCCCGAAAAGGCCGGCCTGCATTCGGTCGTGTTCGACGATGCGACCGGCGGCAAGAACGGCGTGGCGCTGTCGGACGAGGTCAAGGCCGCTCTCACCAAGGCCGGCCTGCCCCTCGCCACGCCGCCGCGCGGCGACAACTCCAAGGCGGGCGATGCCAAGACGCCCGGCACCACGGCGGCCAACGTCGCGCAGCAGGCCTATTTCGCCGACGTCGCGGCCAAGGTCGTGCTGCCGATGTTCAAGGCGCGCAACAAGCCGTTCGTGCTGGTGTTCTGGTCGCGCGACCCCGATGGCAGTCAGCACAACACCGGCGACAGCCTCAACCAGATCATGCCCGGCATCAACGGGCCGACCTCGATGGCCGGCATCAAGAATGCCGACAACAACCTCGCCCAGCTCCGCAAGGCGCTGGACGAGCTCGGCCTTGCCGCCACCACCAACATCATGGTCCAGGCCGACCACGGCTTCTCGACCATCTCCAAGGAAAGCAAGACCAGCCCCTCGGCCAAGGTCAGTTATGACGACACGCCGAAGGACTTTTTGCCGATGGGTTTTCTGGCGCTCGATCTGGCGAAGGCGCTCGACCTGCCGCTGTTCGATCCCAACGACAAGAACGCCAAGGTCGAGGGCAACAAGCATCCCAAGGCCGGCAACGGCGTGCTCGGCAAGGATCCGGAAAAGCCCGATCTCGTCGTCGCCACCAATGGCGGCTCTGACCTGATCTATTTGCCGACCAAAGACAAGAAGCTGGCGGCCAAGACCGTCAAGCTGCTGCTTGAGCAGGATTACGTCTCCGGCCTGTTCGTCGATGACTCGCTCGGCCGCTTCCCCGGCACGCTGCCGCTGTCGAGCATCAACCTGCGCGGCAAGGCGGCGACGCCGACGCCGGCGATCGTGGTCAACTTCCGCTCCTATGCCAGCGATTGCGGCGAGGCGCCGACCAACTGCTCGGTGCAGGTCGCCGACACCGTGCTGCGCCAGGGCCAGGGCATGCATGGCAGCTTCAGCCGCGGCGACACCATGAACTTCATGGCCGCGATCGGTCCGGACTTCAAAGCCGGGTATGTCAGCGAGATCCCGGTCAGCAATGCCGACGTCGGCATGACGGCCGCTCAGCTCCTCGGTCTGCGCGCTTCTCAGAACGGCGGTCTCGTCGGCCGCGTGATGTCGGAGGCGTTGCCCAACGGCATCGTGCCGAAGGCCTACAAGGGGGTCGAGAAGTCGAAGAAGTCCGAGAACGGCCTGCAGACCGTGCTGAACTTCCAGCGCGTCGGCAGCCAGCGCTATTTCGACACGGCCGGCTTCCCCGGCCGCACGCTCGGGCTGGAGCCGGACGCCGGCAAACAAAAAACGGCGGGGAAATAACCCCGCCGTTCAAATGCGTCCTTCGTGAAAGGCGCAGAATTTTACATGCCCAAAATCTTACATGCCGATGTCGAACACGTTCGGCAATTGGCCCGCCAGAGGCAGCGCGGTGGCGCCCAGGAAGGTCGCCACCATCGCCATCAGGCGACGATTGTTCTGGCGCTTGCCGCGCATCTGGCCGGCGATCCACTCCAGCATTTCGCTGTTGACCTTGGAGGCATAGGACGGCGCCCAGCTCTCGATGTCGGACTCGGCCGACAGCGCCACGCTGCGCGGCGGCACCTTCAGGCCGGAGGCGCTCGCCGCATAATGAGCTACCGCCTTGGCGAGCAGGTCGTCGAACCGGCCGCCATCGGTGCGCTCGGTTGCGGCTTCGTTGATCTCGAACAGCACTTCGGCCTCAGTGCGGCTGACCGGCTGGTCGTTGACGGCCGTGGCGGTGAGGATGCGGGCGCACCAGGCGGTGTCATCGGCATCGAGCGAGCGGGAGAAGTGCACCCTTCCCTTGGTGGTCGGGCCTTCGCCCGTGATCACGCCGTCGCGCACGATGGTCAGTGCATGGGCCGAGGTATCGCGGCAGGATGGTTCGAGGGACGGTGACTCAACAGACTTATGCGCAGCGGCAGACATAGTTCACTTCCAGATTTCTTCTGATCGGCCAGCATTTTCATGCCGGCGTAAAGGGGTGGTTAATGATTCGGTACCGGGATCGCGACTCTTTGAGATAGTTGCCAATTGGTCGCTGTCAGGACCATTTTGGTTCTGGCAAGCGCCGGGCGAGCGTGATGGAAGTCATAAAAGGCTTTCTCGGGGCAATCACGCCCGTATAGCCCCGGTGGAGATGTTTCGCCGCGGGCGCGGCTGTAACAAAAAGGTGCTAGGAAATCAGGCCTTCAAAGAAGGAATTCACATTTTACTTGAAGCGGTTCAGTTAGCGTTCACTTGGGATCGCGGAGACCCTATAATGGCCGCGACGGTCAAAGATGAATTCGCAAGTAAATTCAATAACATGAGGTAGAACCATGACACTTCCGATTGGCACCACCGCCCCCGACTTCGAAGCCGAGACCACCGAAGGGAAGATCAAGTTCCACGACTGGATCGGCAATAGCTGGGCGCTGCTGTTCTCGCACCCGAAGGACTTCACACCCGTTTGCACGACCGAGCTCGGCGCGCTGGCCAAGCTGAAGCCGGAATTCGACAAGCGCGGCGTCAAGCTGATGGGCCTCTCGGTTGATCCGGTCGACCGCCATTCCAAATGGTCGGAGGACATCAAGGAGACGCAAGGCGCGGCCCCGAACTATCCGATGATCGGCGACACCGATTACAACGTCTCCAAGCTCTACGGCATGCTGCCGGCCGCGATCTCGGGCGATCCCCTCACCCGCACGGCCGCCGACAACCAGACGGTCCGCAACGTCTTCATCATCGGGCCGGACAAGAAGATCAAGCTGGTGCTGGTCTATCCGATGACGACGGGTCGGAACTTCCAGGAGATCCTCCGCGTGATCGACTCGCTCCAGCTCACCGCCAAGCACCGCGTCGCGACCCCGGCCGACTGGTCGCAGGGTGACGACGTCATCATCGCGGGCTCGGTCTCCAACGACGAGGCCAAGACGATCTACCCGCAAGGCTGGAAGGAGCCGAAGCCCTACATCCGGATCGTGCCGCAGCCGAAATAACGGAACTGTCATTCCGGGCGATGCGTCAGCGCCGCCCGGGACGACGATGTTAGCTCTTACGCCGCGCGCACGCGTTCGAGGAAGCCCTCGACCTCGGCCTTCAGGTGCAGGCTCTCGCCCGACAACGCCTGGGCGGAGGCAAACATCCGGCTGGACGTCTCACCGGTCTCGTTCGCACCCTCGGCGGCCTGACGGACGTTGACGGCGACATCGGCCGTGCCCGATACCGCCGCGCGAACGCTGGCGACGATGTTTTGGGTCGCGCTCTTCTGCTGCTCGACCGCCGCCGAGATCGAGCCCGCGATGCCGCTGATGCGCTCGATGGTCTGGCTGATCGCCTTGATGGCGACAACCGATTCCTCGGTCGCAAGCTGCATGCTGGCGATCTGGTTCGAGATCTCGTCGGTCGCCTTGGCAGTCTGGCCGGCGAGCGTCTTGACCTCCTGGGCCACCACCGCAAAACCGCGGCCGGCATCGCCCGCGCGCGCGGCCTCGATGGTCGCGTTCAGTGCCAGCAGGTTGGTCTGCTCGGCGATCGAGGTGATCAGCTTGACGACATCGCCGATGCGCGCGCCCGCCTCGGAGAGCTGCGCGATGCGCTGATCGGTCGCCTCGGCCTGCCGCACGGCCTCAGCGGAAATGACGTTCGATTCCTGCACCCGCCGGGTGATTTCGGAGATCGATTGAGACAGCTCGTCCGAGGCCGACGCCGCCGAACGCACGTGCTCGGAGGCGCTTTCGGAAGCTCCGGCCGACCGCGCCGACAGATCGGCGGTGGAGCGCGCAGTGTCGGTGAGCTGCCGCGCCGTCCGCTCGAATTCGCCTGACGATGTCAGCACCTTGTCGAGAATGCCGCCGACACCGCCCCGGAACTCCTCGACGAAATTGCGCAGCTCGGATTTGCGCTGCTCGGCGGCCGCAGCCGAAGCGGCCGCCTGCTCGCTGCGCATCCGCGCCCGCTCCTGCGAATTGCTCCTGAACACCGCGACCGTGCGGGCGATCTCGCCGATCTCGTCGGCGCGATTCTCGCAATCGATCTCGACGTCGCTCTGGCCTTCGGCGAGCGCGGTCAGCGAGCGCGTCACTGAGGTGAGCGGCTTGGTGACGCGGCGGACGACCAGCAAGGTCAGAACCAGCACCAGCAGCGCCGCGAGCCCGGCGGCGATCGCCATGCTTTCGATGGTGTGGGCCAGCATGCTCTCGAATTGGGCCATCGGGATGCCGACATAGAGGATGCCGGCGACCTTGCCGCTGGCGTCGGCGATCGGGAAATAGGCGGTCATGAAGGACTTGCCGAACAGGGTGGCCGGGCCCTTGTAGGCCTCCCCACGACGCAGCAGCGCCTGCGCCGGATGATCGGCGGCAAGCTGGGTCCCGACGGCGCGGTCGCCATTTTCCTTCTTCACGTTGGTCGACCGCCGCACGAACTGCCCGCTCGCATCGTCGAACACGAACAGGGTCGCGTTGCCGCCGACATAGGACACCGCGCGATCGACGATGGCGTGATCCCTAAAGTCCGGCATCTTGGGAATCTCGGCGCGCGCCACCGCGCCATCCCGCATCGTGATCTTTGCGTCGGGGATGACCTCGGCAAAAGCCAGCGCCAGCGTGCGCAAACTCACCTCGATGTCGCGGAGCGCACGATCGTTGAAAGCGGAGCTGAGCGACCAATAGCCGGCGCCAACCACGAGCGCCGTGTTCACGGCGATCAGCAGCACCGCGCACAGGAGCGCCTTGGTGCCAAGTTTGAATTGCGGCAGAAACTTCGCCGTTGCTCGTCCGTACATGAATGAAATCACCTCCGTAATTCCTGCATACTCGTGCAATCGGCTTACGGTCGCATTAATGACGGTTCCATCGCAGCACGCGACATGCTTTCCAAATCGTTAACGAGGCCACCCTGACCACGCCCAGAACTACGCTAAGCACTACGCCAAGCGCTCCGCCTATCATCGTCTGGCTTCGCGACGACCTCCGCCTGTCCGACCACCCCGCCCTCCACGCTGCCGCCAAGGCGGCTGCGAAGACCGGCGCGCCGGTGATCTGCCTCTATGTGCTGGACGATTCGGCCGGGCGAGCGCCGGGCGCCGCGGCGCGCTGGTGGCTGGCGCAGTCGCTGCGGGCGCTCGGCGCGGACATTGCCACGCGCGGCGGATCGCTGATCCTGCGCAAGGGGCCGGCAGCCAGGGTGATCGCGGAGGTGGCGCGTGAGAGCGGAGCCCGCACGGTCCACTGGAACGGGATCGCACAGGCGCCGCATCAGGCGATTGAGCGGCAGCTCGAATCCGCGCTGGCAAAGATCGGCGTGCACTCGCAATGTTTCCCCGGCGACCTGCTCGTTCCGCCCGCGGTAATCCGCAACAAGGAAGGCCGCGGCTTGCGCGTGTTCACGCCATTCTGGCGGCGCGTGCTGGCGCTCGGCGATCCGCCAAAGCCCCTGCCGGCGCCGAAGGACCTGCGTCCTGCGCCGACGGTCGCCAGTGACACGCTGGAGACCTGGAAGCTCGAGCCTGGCAAGCCAGATTGGGCCGGCGGCCTGCGCGAGACATGGACCCCGGGCGAAGCTTCCGCCCGCGCTCGCCTGCGCGACTTCCTCAAGCACACCGCACAAGGCTATGTCGGCGATCGCGACCGCCCGGACCGAGAGGGCACCTCACGCCTGTCACCGCATTTGAGGTTCGGCGAGCTCAGCCCGCGCCAGGTCTGGCACGCCGCGCGGTTCGCCGCGGCGGAAAATCCCGCGATCGGACCCGGCGTCGACAAGTTCCTGAGCGAGCTCGGCTGGCGTGAGTTCTGCCGGCACCTGCTGCACGACCACCCCAATCTTGCAACCGAAAACCTGCAAGCGAATTTCGACGGCTTCCCATGGAAGCCCGACGCCAAGGCGCTCTCCGCCTGGCAGCGCGGCCGCACCGGCTATCCCATCGTCGACGCCGGCCTGCGCGAGCTCTGGCACACTGGCGTGATGCACAACCGGGTGCGAATGGTCGTCGCCTCGTTCCTGGTCAAGCACCTCCTGATCGACTGGCGCGACGGCGAAAGCTGGTTCTGGGACACGCTGGTCGATGCGGATGCCGGCAGCAATCCCGCCAACTGGCAGTGGGTCGCCGGCTGCGGCGCCGACGCGGCGCCCTATTTCCGCGTGTTCAATCCGGTGCTCCAGGGCGAGAGGTTCGACCCGGATGGAGCCTATGTGCGACGCTGGGTGCCCGAGTTGAAGGATGTGCCACCCGAGCTGATCCATCAGCCCTGGCAGGCGACACCGATCGAGCTTGCGAGCGCCGGCGTCACGCTCGGCAAGAGCTATCCGCATCCGATCGTCGATCATGCCAAGGGACGAGAGCGCGCGCTCACCGCCTACGCAAAGATCCGCAAAGGTTGAGCGTTGCTTTGACACAATTATGAAACGCGCTATCGTCACCGCTCCATGCAAACCGTGGGGGACGATATGGACGACGACAAGCCGATCACCGAACAGGCGATGGACACGATCACCACCGCCGTGGAAGCGACCAAGGACGCCGCTGTCACTGCGGTGAAGCAGGTCAGGAAAGCCGCCAAGAAGGCTGCGAAGAAGGTAGCGCCGAAGAAGGCGTCCAAGAAGAAAGCCAAGAAGGCTCCGAAGAAAACTTCGAAGGCCACCAAGAAGACTTCGAAGAAAGCTGCAAAGAAGTCGTCGAAGAAGGCGGCCAAGAAAACAGCAAAGAAGGCCACCAAGAAAGCTGCCAAGTCGAAAAAGAAGGCCACGAAGGCCAAGCGCTGATCGCAACGCTCAAGTCTCCGGGGGCGGACGCGCCCGGAGACGGCTCCAGCGATACCCTACCCTTACCGCTTGGCTGCGCGCCGGCCCGGGTGATGCTCGCCTTGCGGATCGCGAAATTCGCTGCGATGGCCGCGCCGGTCCTCGGCGTTGAAGCGCCGGCGCTTCTCGGGCGAGCCGAACTGCTTGATCAATCTCCTGCCGTTCACCTTTTTGATGACGTAGCCGCCCTCGGTCATCGAGAACGGCTCCTTGAGCAATCCCATGTGGTCGAACTTCGTGCCGCGGGGATGCTTGAAGGGTTCGAACCAGGACGGATAAACGAAGTTCGACATCGGGAGATCGTTGACGACGAAGGCGTCCTCTTCCACTGCGTCGCAGACCTCGTAGGCGTATTGGGTGTGCCGGGTCTTGTCGGCCCACAGATTGGCCATAGGGTCGAGCACCATCTCGAACAGCTCATGCGAGGCTGCCAGACTGACCGGATCGTCCTTGGACAGCGCCTTGAGGAAGATCTTCGAGATCGGCTGTCCCCGATGCGTCAATTCATGCCGCCCGAGGAAATTCTTGTGGGTCGCATCGTCGAAATAGACCAACTGCCAGTCAGTGGGCTTCGGCTTGCGGGTAACGTCGAGATCGACGGGGTAGCCCCAGACCGGCAGGAAGTGCTCGTCATAGCATTTCTGCAGCGCGGCCGTGAGCCGCGCCATCACCTGCTCGCTCATCATCTCCTCTGCATAATTAATGCAGGCAATCCGGACTGGCTTCAGGGACCTGCCAAGCAATGCGCGTCTCGCCTTCTTCATGGAAAATCACCTGTGAAAGGGGCACTGAAATGCGCCGACCCTAGCACGAACGCGCCGCGCACGTCAGGGATGTATTCGAGCGGCTTGGCCCGCCGGCCCTAGAAGCGTCGGTTGACCACGAACACCGCGGCCGCGCACATCACCATGCCCGCGATCGCCAGCGCATCGAGCTTTTCTCCGAACAGCAGATAAGCCATCAGCGCCGTCACGGCGGGCACCAGATAGAACAGGCTTGCAACAGACGTGGCGGCGGCGTGGCGGATCAGCCAGTACAGCAGCCCGATCGACCCGATCGAGAGCGCCACGGCGAGCCAGGCCAGCGCGAGCATGAACTCGCGCGTCCAGTGCACCACGCGGTCCTCGAACAGGAACGCGCCGATCGCGAAGAAGATCGTGACGGACACGTACTGCACGAGATTGCCGGCGCGCCAGTCGATGTGGTTGCAGTAGCGGCGCTGATAGAGCGTGCCGAGCGTGATGCTGATCAGCGAGACCACCGAGGCGAGCCAGCCGAGCCCGGCTTCGCCGGTCATGGGACGGCCGTGCAGGATCAGCACCACGCCGCCGAGGCCAAGCACGAGCCCCGCCCATTGCACCGGCGTCACCTTCTCCCCGAGCCAGCGGTTGGCGATGGTCGAGGTCAGGATCGGCTGAAGGCCCGGAATGAGCGCGGAGAGCCCGGCCGGAATCGAGTGCGCGATCGCGATCGCGGTGCCGCCGAGATAGAAGCCATGGACGAGAATGCCCGCGACTGCGCTGTGCGCGATGCCGATACGATCCGGCCATTTCGGTCGCGCGATCGCGACGATGATCGCCATCAGACCGACCACGAACGCCATGCGGATCGCGAGGTAGGTCAAGGGATCGGCATTGTTGACGACGTATTTGGTGCCGATGAAGCCCGTGCTCCAGAGCAGGACGAACAGGATCGGCGCGGCGCGGGCGGCCAGGGCTTCTTGATCGTGGTTCATTGCCGCCCTCATTGCCTCACAGGGGGCCGATGCGGCAATGCGAATTTCGGCCAATTTCGTCCGGGCGATGCTGCGCTGCGACGGACCGGACGGCTCAGCGGCTCACCATTCGTCCGGACACGGATCGATGATCTTCCAGAGCTCGACGCCGTTCTTGATCTTTTTCATGTCGGTGGTCAGCCCGCCATTGCGGCGAATCCAGTCCTTCACCGTGTCGGGGTAGTAGGCCATCAGGTCGGACGTCCCCTCCGCGCTGGTGACCTTGATGCCGAAAGTGAAGGCCTTGTCGTAGTAAGCCTGGTGGAAGCCGAGGCTGGCGCGCGGCGTCACGCAGATCTTGTTCATCGGCACGATGCCGAGCACCAGGGTGCAGGCCGAGTTGCAGATGCCGTCGATGATGACGCGTTCGCCCTTCTCGCGGACCCGCTTGTACTTGGCCTTGTACTCCTCGACATAGCCGCCGTGATCGCGGGTAATATGCAGCTCGGCCCGCGCCGGCGTGGCGGCGACGACCGAGAGCAACAGCAGGCTCAGAAGCGTGATGCGCATGGCGAGGTGACGGCGAAAGCCTTCAGGAATGGACCGGTCTATGAACCCCGAGAAGCCGGCAACAGGAGTCTTGAGCTAATTCTCTTTGGTCATACTTGTGTGGGGAATTCGTTAAGCATCTCGAAAAGGCCAAATATGGGCAAGTCCGGACCACAGAACCGGCAATTCTGTCACACCCACCCGGGAATCTGCGGGATTGGCGTCGATTTCCGGGCTGCAGACGGGTGTTCCGGCCGCCCGAACTGGCTATAAACAGCCGACCTATTCGTGCGGGTTCCGGAGATTCGAGATGAGCAAGTTGAAGCTTGTAGCCGCGATTGCAGCCCTGTCGGCCGCAATCCTTGCCCCTGGCCTCGCAGAGGCGCGGGGATACCACCGGTACCATCGCCACTACCCGAACCCGCTGCCCTACCCGATCAGCTATCTGCACAATTACGGGCCCGGCATCACGCCCGGGACGTTCGCCTTTTACGACGGCCCGTCGACCAACCATTGCTACCAGAGCGCAGCCGCCTATGTCGGCCAGGACCGCCGTCGGCACCCCTGCTTCTGAGGGGTGCAGGCGCGTCCTCTGCGGGGGCCGCTATTTGGCGGCGCCGGACAGCAGCAATTGCTTCTCGATCTCGTAGACCGGCAGTTTGACGAGGTCCTTGCCGACCTCGCCCTGGAGTGCCTTGCGCACCAAATCCGAATAATCGGCGCGAATCATCCCAAGCGCACGCGGCGAGGCCACCATGGTCAAGGCCGAGGTCTCGCCTGAGCTGACGGCGGCATCGAGCCGTCCGGCCAGGCCGCGCAGGAAGGCGCGCTCGGCCTCGTCGTGCCAATCAGTCTGCTCCACCGAGCTGCGCGTGCTACCGGCCGCGCCGTGAAGCCTGCCCGGCGCGTCGGTCCCTTGCGCACCGGTCGAGGGATTGGGCTGTTCGTGCACCTCCCTGGTGTGGAGGTTCGGAAACATCTCGTCGCCGAGGTTTTCCAGAATAAGCGCCTTGCGCCCGTCGCACACGACCAGCCAGTCACCCTTGTCGATTCTCATTTTGTCCATTGCACAGCTCCAAAGCGACCTCGCGAGCCAGCTCATCGAAATGCTCGAAAGCTGGCCACGACGCCAAAATTAGGGACGAAGCTGCACCAACGAATTGCGCGGGATCAAGGATGGCGGCGATGTCCTGCGGAGCGCAAAGCAAGCGCGCCATTGGTCAAGAGCGCGAACCTGGGATAGTCTGGCGGAGCTAAAGGTCAGGCCTGCGGCGGGCTGGGCTGAAGACCTGTTCATCAGCATTACATTTCGGTCCCGCCACAATTTGATCAGAACAAACTTCGATATCCCTGTATTGCGTAAGCGGAGAAAGACATCATGAAGCTTAGAATTGGCCTCGTCGCCGCGTCCCTGTTGGGTGCGTTGGTCGCATCATCGGCGGCGTCCGCCATGCCCATCGCGCCTGCTCCTGCGACGCCGCAGGTTTCCGACGTCGAGCAGGTCCGCATGGTCTGTGACGCCTGGGGACGCTGCTTCTGGCGCCCGAACTACTATGGATACTACGCCCCGCGGCCCTATTACGGTCCCCGATATGCACCGCGCTTTTACGGTGGCCCTCGCTATTACGGACCACGCTATCGCCGCTGGTGATTCTAAAGGGGCCCTTCGGGGCCCCTTCGCTTTTGCGAGATCAAGGATGTTGGTCTGGAGTCATTCCAAAACTGATCTAGATCAAAGACGCAATCCGCCACGCCGTCATTCTCCGACGATGGTCGATTTGATCGTTTTTCGATGTCCCCAGACGGGCATGAATGTGCAGACACATTTTGAGAAGCAACAGACACAGGAGGCGCAGAGCTTTGCCTCCATCGCCTGTCCCGCCTGCACGCGGCTGCATTTCATCGACCTCGCCTCCAGCCGGCCGATGACTCGAGATCGTTGAGACGACATCGATCCGCCGGGCTTCATGCCATGATGCCCGCAATACTACGGCCCGGAATCCGGTTTACTGAAGCGCGATGTTTCGCCATTGATGGCGATGTTCCGACGTTCATTTGATTGTCATATTGCAGCAGCCGGTCGCACGCATGTTGTTCGACGCCCTCGCCCCATCCTCGGCGCTTCAATTGATCGGCTTTGCCGACGTCGATGCGTTTCGGCCGATCGAGTCGATGGAGGATGCGAGAAGCATTCCGCTCGACGTCCGGAATTTCGCGGCGGCCCGCGCTGTCGTCTCTCTGCCCGGCTGCCGCATCGTCATGATGCGCTCGTTCGCGCGCATCCTCGACGGCGCCTATCGTATGCCCGGGGGGATGGTGATCCTGCCCATGACGGACGACCTTCAGGTCAATTCCAAGGGCATGGATCTGGACGCGCGTTTCTTCATCGCGCTCCGCGGCAGCGATGAATGCCATTTCGTCGAGCGGCGGACCAATCATCATGCGATGATCATCTTCTCACCCGGCCTGAGTGACCGGGGCTGGTTTGATCAGGCGGACGATTTGCGGACCTATGGCGCGAACCGCCCCGCTTTGCTCCACGCACGGCAGCTCCTGCTCGACATTCTGCGAACCGCGTCGGTGCAGCCGGCCTTGTTCGAAACGACCGAGGTCGCCGCCCATCTCCAGGAAGGCCTGCTGCTCGCGCTCGACGATCTGTTTCGCATCGATTCGCTCTCAGACCGGAGTGCCTCCGTCCAGGGCGAGCGGTCGATCAAGCTCGTGCAGCGGATCGACGATTATGTCGCAGCACATCCGACTGCCCCGATCTATACCGCCGAGCTCGCCGGCGAGTTTGGCGTCTCGATCCGGACGCTTGGCGGCGCCGTCAGCAAGGTGCGTGGCATGAGCCTGCACCAGTACATTCGCCTGAAAAAATTGTGGGCGACCCGGTCTCGCCTTCTCAAAGGCGGCGGCGCCACCGTCACCACATGCGCGCGCGCCCAAGGCTTTCACCATTTGGGGGAGTTTTCCGCAGCTTACCGCGCGACCTTCCACGAAGCGCCGTCCGACACGCTGGCACGGGGCCGGCAAGCCGGCCCGACGGCACGCTGACCAGATAGGCTCCGGCCTTTCCGACGCGGCGAGCCTCAACGGAACCAGTTCCTTCGAACCGCATTATCCAAGCAGTGCGCCGGCGGCGCACTGAAGGCACCCCGCGTTCACACGCGGGGTTTTTCTCGCCGTCAACCAAGTGGTTCAGAAAAAAATGTCTATCAGCCGCAACCTATTGTTTCTGGTCATCGGTGCTTTGGTCGTCACGGCAGCCGTGCTCGGCTACAATCTTTACCAGACGAAGAAGCAGCCCGACGGCCTGCAAATCAATGTCGGTCCCAACGGGCTGAAGATCCAGGGCAAATAGAGGCGGCTCACGGCCTCCCGCCAGATCCGAATATTCTGGCCTGACTATTGGCGCGCTCGGAGAGATCATAACTGATGTTATAACTTGTTGAAACTCTTATGTCTTTATTTGTATAAATGGCACGAGTGGGAACTTGAGGGGGATGTCCCGTTTCGCCACGCGGCTGATAGCGGGGACGCCACCTTACTTCCGCCGACATCCCCCGCGCTCGGCGTATCCCTTCGCCCTCGCAACGTCGGCCGCCGGACTCTGATCCGGTGCCATGCCTCCCGAAACTGAGCCTTGGCGTCGTTGAGGCTAACGCCGCCTCCGGCTTCATCCGCCTTGCAGGGCCTGCCGGCCAGCCAGCAATTCCACGCCCACAGCTCTGCGCCGGCTCGGCCGTTGGCCCGCCTGATGCGGCCGATGGACAGCCCGCGCCACAGCACTTCATAGTCGTCTTGGCAGCGCTCGCCGCCGATCACGGTCGCGCGCATGATCAGGATTTCGTCGTCGCTCATCTGGGGGATGTCGGGCGTCGTGGGATGGAATCAAGCGTTCGACGATCCGATAGCTCTGCCCGGGCGGCAGCCCTTACGCACGCTACGAGACGCCGCCCTGTACGTTACGGTGCTGCCCAAGGCTGAGTACGATGCCCCGGAATGGCAGGCCGCCATGGAAGCGCTGCTGCTGGTCGCCGAGCGTGATGGCCCGACGATGTTCGCGCGCATGGGGATGATGCGGGCGCTGCACCGGCATCGGCCGAAGGATACGCCAGCGCCGCGACCGAAGGCGGCCAAGGCTTACCGGATCGTTCGGTGATGCGTCCTCGGCCCCGCGCTGGATGAGAGCCTCGGACCCGGCCGCGAAAAAATATGACTGCCGATCAAACGGTATGTATGGCGGTGAAGGCTGGCGGCGGCCGTAACGGTCGCGCTACGATCAGCGGATGACAAATCCCATGTCCAAGATCTTGCTCGCACTGGCCGCGCTCGCGGTTCTGGCGACCGACGCCTCGGCCGACGTGCTGCGGTGCAAAATCGAAGGGTTCAGCGGAAGCATTTTCATCACTTCTTCCCCCGACACCAACCAAAGTGACGGTCAATACGCGCGGATCGGCATCTCCCCCGGACTCGGAAACAGAGCTTTTGCTTTCGCCGACCGCATGGGCGCTCACGTATTCGTTGAATTGAATGCTGATGGTACGCCTGTCGGGCTGTTGACGGTGCAGAAGGATATGCGCGTGATCAATTCACGTCAGTCAATCGATCCTTCGGGAGTGGTTTTTGCGCCATCCCAAAGTGCGGGCGTGTGTACTCGATGCGAGTCCCTAAAAGCCTGTTCGCCGCGATGACCAACACGGTAATCGCACTGCTCGCGTTCGCGTTGCTGACCGGCGCGGCGTCGGCGCAACAGCGCGCGCTGTATAATGCGCGCGGGAATGTCGTCGGCCGGTCTTCGACCGACAGCCAAGGCATGACGACGGCCTATGACACACGCGGCAAGATGATCAGCCGGGAGAGCACAACGCGCACGAAGAATGACTGGCCCACGAAGGATGACTGCTACGGCAGACCCGCGCTGATGTCGGGCAAAGCCTTGTCACTAGTACGATGACCTACCCGCGACGCGCTTTTACCGCATACGCTTGTAATAGGCCGGGTCTCCGATAGTCCACTTCAGCACCCGTGACTCCGACTTCGCGCACCACGTCTTCGTCTGATTTATCGGCTCTTGGACCCACAACACCTCGCCACGCTTACGCTCAATCGAAATCGTGGTGCGTGAGCACATTGATTCATCTTGCGCGACGATCTCGGCATTCGTCCACAAAGTAACGGGCATGATTCCTGGACCTGTCACACGCGACACATAATTCTTCTCCGCCTCGACAGTGATCACGAAGCATTCTTTCCGTTCCTTAAAGCAAGTCACAACATTAGTGTTGTTCGGATACCCCACGCCTGGTCCGGTTAGTGTCCCTGAGACCTCGACATTATCGCCGACGTCGTTGAAGAACGCTTTCGGCGCGAACCTGATTTCTTCTTCAGCTAGTGCAGGCTGTGCAAGTCCCGCCGTTGCCACGCAGAGCATGAAGGCCCTTTTTCCCACCATAACCTTCTCTCCCCCATTGTTCCCTGCTTCAGTATAGACATGAAGGGAGTAACACAAAAATTCAAGGCGGAGGGCGCTCATTAGCTGTCGCATATTCGAGGGAGTAATGCTCCGCATCACTTCGCCGCCGCTACTCCGGCAAATATGGTTCTTCTTGCAATACGGCACGACAAACAGCGCGATACCAAGCCAGACCGTTTGTGTCCTTGCGCACGGGTGCCGTGAAGGCTTTTGATATATCGTCATCTTCGTACATAAACGATCCTGACAGGCCTCGCTTGCAATCGTATAGCTCTTTCGTCCGAAGCCCGTTAGCGATCAAGTTGTGGCCTTCCATGTAAAGCTCATTCTCCGACCGGCCCCATTGCTTGCAATGTAAGTAAGCCGGGCTTGCCAACCTGACGTAAGGATACTTCCACGAGACCATTTTGAAGGCGTAGGTCATGCCACCAGCTTTGGTCTGACTACTCTTCACCTCTATTTGCTCGATCGGTAGATCAGGCGGCCCAAGTTGAAGAAGGTCGGCCGGAGCAGGATATTTCCCATCGCGCTGGCCGCAATAATTCTTCAATACTCCGAGTGACTTTAGCTGCTGCTTCATCACGTCGGGATTGTCGATGCGCGTTAAAATGACCGTAAATCTTCCTGGCGAAAGGAACTGCACAGTTTTCAGATCAAACGTGAGGCTGTCGTTTTCTGTTGGAATTTCGAGGAAGCGCTTCGGCTGGTCGTCAGCCTGCGTCGGGCAAGAAGCAACGAGCAATATGGCCCAGATCAGCGACAACCGATAAGCAGGTCCTTGACACTGAGAGCATTGCATCGAGGCACCCTGCTATAGCGGAATCAATCTTAACTCACGCCCAAATTGCTGCAAGTGCCGGTTCGTTATCCTCCTCACGCCCAAGCCTCAGCCCTGTGCTCGAATGACCAACGCACGTTGCCGGTCTCGATCACGTGCGCGCACCCTAGCCCTGTGAATAACCGGGACAAGCCTCCCAATCCTCGCGTTGCTACCCTGCATTGTGCCATCGTGTCGCAATAGCGATTCGCGAAAATTGCTGCCACGGCACTATATGTGAATTGACTGGCAAGGGGATGCAGTGCGCTACAAATCGTTCAGAATACAAAACTTCAAAGGGATCAAAGACGCTACAATCAACCTCGATGGTGTTGGCGGTGCAGCGGTCTTTGCTCTGGTCGGCCTGAATGAGAGTGGAAAAACGACAGTCCTCGAAGCCATTCACAGCTTCTCACCCGAATCCGCTACCGGCGAGCTACTCGGCGGCGCTAAAGGGATTGGTATTCCATACAAGGATAGGGTGCCGCGACATCTGATTTCGACATTTACCGGAGATGTTTCGGTGACTGCGACTGTCGCGCTGAACGACAGCGACAAGGAGCAGATCGCCGCAGCCGTCAAAGAGACCGCGAAACTGGAGGTTGACGACCTACCAAACGAACTTGTTTTCCAGCGGCAGCAAAGATTCGCTAACGGCGACTTTCAAAACAACTATTTTTCAATGCGCACTAACGTATCAGTCAGAGGGAATAAGCGGCACAAGTGGCGGCTTCCGACACATGAAGAAACCGTCGCTCTCCGCGACGCGATTTACGAGCTGACCCCAGATATCGCGTATTTTCCAACTTTCGTTTTCAATTTTCCAAAAAGAGTTTTCCTGACAGACCGCGGAAACTCAGTTGATACTTTTTACAGTACCGTTTTCCAAGATATCCTCGACTACGACGGTCGGGGCCACACTATTGAAAGAGACATAGTCGGGCGCATACGAAGCAAGGAGCTGGTCGTCTCGTGGCTCCAGTTCTTTACGGCCTGGGCGCAACATGACGGCAGAGATAAAATTCAACATGTTATGGATCGCGCAAGCGTTGCTGTCACTCGTTTAGTGTTCGGGCGCTGGAATACAATTTTTGGCGAAGATACTCGCGGAAAAGAAATCGTAATCTCCTATGACATCGTCGAAGGTGAAAAGACTGATGACAGAGGCGTAAGCACAAAGACCCAAGAACACGACATCTATATCAAGTTCCAAATTAGGGACGGCACGCGTCGGTTCGACATCAATGATCGATCACTCGGATTTAGATGGTTTTTTGCGTTTATGCTGTTCACCCAATTTCGGGTTTCGCGAGCAGGTCCTGATCGCAAGCTTCTGTTCTTGTTCGACGAACCGGCCTCCAATCTCCACGCCGCCGCCCAGCAAAAACTGATCGACTGCTTTCCGGGAATCGCCCGCGATGACCACATGCTGATCTATTCGACTCATAGTCACTATATGATTGAGCCGAAATGGCTAGAGCAAACATTCATTATTACGAACCGGGCCGATGCGCCGGGCAACTCTATTCTGGATGAGATTTCCTTAGACGACGAATCTCTCGACGTAAAAGTTGCGTCTTACCGTTCCTTCGTAAATGAACATCCAAATCAGACGAGCTATTTCCAACCTATTCTTGATCGACTTGAAGTTGCTCCCTCTCGATTTGATATCAATCGGTCATCGGTCATTCTGGAAGGGAAATCTGACTACTACATACTAAGGTACGCGGCCAAACTTCAAGGGATGCCAGATTTGCCGTTTATCCCCGCTTTAGGAGCTGGAACATTCGATGCGCTGGCATCGCTGCATGTCGGCTGGAATTTGGATTTCTTGTTTCTTTTAGACGGGGACAAGCAAGGTTTGGAGGAGAAGAAGCGGTATTCGCAACTGTATGGCATCTCCGCGAACCGACTAGCGACCATCAGCGAGTTATCCGGCAACATAAAGGTCATTGAGGATTTGCTTGACGAGGAAGCGCTCAAATTCATTCAATCGGAGCTGTCTTTGCCTAGTTCGCCGAATAAGAGCCAAATCCGACGTTTCTTCCAAGAGCGATTGGCCAGCGACAAGACAACCAAGATAAGCGCCGGATTTTCGTCCTCCTCGAAGGGGCTGCTGCACGCACTTCGCTCCCGGCTGAATCCGTAGTTGTCTGGTCGCGCGACAGTCTCTATGACGCGAGACGGGATTCGGATGCCACCGCGAAACCCGCAACGCTACATGCACAGCGCCAATTCGGCGCGCTCGCGCTTTCGCACCGGGATCATCATCCGGCTTAATCCAGCGCGGCCGGTGATAGAATAGCAAGGCAGACTTTGCCACGGCATCAGGACAGCGCTTCGATCTCGCAATGATTCGTGGGTAACGTTGCAAATTTACAACCCGCACGGCCATTCGAGATACTAAACTCGTCCCTTGAGACGACCGATACATATTTCATTCTTATTTCAATATAATCAGCGGGGGCGAACGATGTTTGATGTCTATCGCAATGACAAGCGCGATTTCCTCGTTCTAAGTACAGGCTCCGCTATACCAGTGCTTTACTCTGCGCATAAGTGGCGCAAGAGCAGGAAAAGAGTTCTGAAGGTCAGCGACGAAATCAAATCAGCCGTTCAGGCACAAGGGTACTACGTCCGCAGCTTGAGGGCTACCAAGGAGCGGATAATCGAGGTCCAGTAGGTCGGCGGCCGGCGTTCTCTATGCAAGCTCTACAGCGGCGTAGTCAATCGCTACGTCGTAACTTGCAGCCGATGCCCCGCGCTTTCCCGTTTATCCCGCGCCCGTGATCCGCAACACGCAAGCCGGGACCGAGATGACGCTGATGCGCTGGGGCGTGCCGACAACATCCGCAATATGTCGTCTCCGCACTGCCGCATCCCGCTCTCTCATTGCGCGGCGGCGGTCGCGTCGGCACGTCGCGGTTACCAACGACGGACTTGTCTGCGAGTAGGTTATCTCGAATTCAAAAGTTCCAGAAGTAACTTCCGGTCAGGACATCAAGCTTAACCGGCGACGTTTGTTGCGCTGCTATCGTATCGCGGATAACGGTTGATCAACCGCGAACTTTTTTTCTGATCTTTTGTCGCGACAGCCTTAAACCAAAGGCGTCAATTTATGATCAGGTATTCATCCTACAGCAGCACGAACTGTCGCGATAAATCTCGCGAGAAGATCGAATGGCTCGACCGGCTCGAGCGACAGTATCGCGAATTGCTAGAGCTACGCAGGCGCGTGGAAGAGGCTGAGGCCGCGAGAGCGCCAAAATCGCGCGACACGCGACAATCAAAGAAACGGTGATGGCCACGCGACTCGGAGACCTCGTGCCGATCTCCGGGCATGTGATGACCTCGCTTTTGCGCTCCAAGAGTCGAAGCAAATCTGGCGCGGCTGCCGACCAGACTGACGGCCCTTCGCTGCCATCTGGACTGAGTTCAACGGCGACCGTAGCACAAAAGGCCAAGCCGATCCCTCCTGCAAGAGACCGCCAACCGGGCGTGTCGAAAACAGCCGCAGGTTGGGAGAAAAACAGCCGGGGCCTGGCATTCCCATTTCAATGTGCCGCAACGGCGGTAATCGGCACGCTCCTATCTACGCACACACAAGCTAATGAACTATTTCGCGCGACCCGGAAGGAGGCTACCTTTTGAGGAGTATCCTTTTCGACCGCGCCATTCGCCTCACCGAACCGACGTGGCGCCCCAGCTCGGCCGCTATTCTCGAAGCGCCAGCGCCATCGCGGACCAGCTTCAGCAGGCGCTGGATTTCGCCTTCACTCCATTGTTTCGGCTTCGGGGTTTTCAATTGTGGCCTAAGCTAACCTGCACAAGGTCAATCTGACGTTGGACCCGCCAACACTTCGGAATTTACGACGGTGGTCGCCTGGATGCTGCGCAAGCTGGGCTCTGCTGGGCAACATCGGCGCAAGAGGCCGCCGCCCGCAATCGTACGGGTGCCACCTAACTTTTTATCGCGACCGACTCTTCAGATGGAGGCGAATTTCAGCGTTTTGCCCAGCAAGCTCCGCTCGCCCTTTGCTCGGGGGCATACCGCTGGTTCTCCGCTCGGCTAAGGCTACTCGATCCCGGAGCGCCTCCAACTCAAAAAGCTTACAAGCGAGAGCGTTGAAACGTTCAAGCAAAATAGTAGTGCGGCTGTAGACCTGATCAGGATTACTCATTGGCACACCCCTACTCGGTAAAATTAACTCGTGAAGAGACGTCCGACCATAATAGGAAAAGCATGCAACCTTCGGACGAGCTTCGTCAAGGGCATTGTAAAAGCGTAACGCCTCGACTCCAGCTCTGTTGGGGTTGAGTGCGACGCAAGCATCCATTCGTCCGTCGCTTTCAGTTCGGAATGGAAGGCGGCTTACCGCGATTGAACTATAATGCACAGCGCGGATAGCAATAAGGCAGCCCGAAGAGCAGGAGCCCGGACCTCATAGCCTCAGCAGCCCGATCAGAGGTTGTTCGGCTACCAGCTTGGCCTAGGCGGAGCAGTCCACTGTCCTTTGATGCACGCAGAAGCGGCCTTCGCGGTTGACAGCGCAACCCAAAAAAATGGCTCCGAAAGTCGGGGCCATTTTCGTTGATGGTCTTTCGTTAGTCGTCGTAGTCCCAAGTGTGGTGACGCCTGATGACCACCGCGCGGTCTCGATCATGGCTGTACCAACCATGGTGCCATCCGCGATCATACCTACGGTCATATCCGTCGTCCCTGTTGGCAAACGCGTTGGGAAAGTCGCCGTTCCGGGAACAGGGGCGACACTTTATTGAACAGGCGTTCACCATCATTGCAATGTGGAAGCAACATCCCAGATGATCTTGTCAATCTCAACACCATCTAGCCTGCGTTTGATCCGCAACACGACGGACAGCACCATCAGGACATCACATAAGGCATCGACAAATCGCGGACTGCTCTTGATGATGCAGTTCGGCGTGCTACTAAGCACGCCCATCAATCGGCTCGGAGAGCATCAGTGGTTAAAACGACTAAGACCAAACGCAAAGAGTACACGAATGACGACGTGAAACTGATCAAAGCGCATTCCAAGGCTCGCACCCCTGTCGCCAAACTTTCGAAACTGATGAAGCGGTCCGAAGGTTCGTTGAGACAGAAGGCGCTCGCGCTAGGTCTCGGTCTGGGTCATCAGCGGTAGCCACAGGCCATACCCAACCAAAACGGCCCCGGCGCGTGAAGCACTCCGGGGCCGTTCGATCATCAGGCACGGGTACATCCGCCGCCCCCTCCCGATCCGGCGATTACTGCACGCAATCTCGTGCACATGATGGCAGTTGCACGACGTCGAGGCGTTCACATCCCGCCCGAAAGCGCTCGGCCTCCACCTCGGCGTTGCGCCACTCGGCCCGGCGCCGATGCTCAGCGCCAACGCCTTGCGCGCCTCCACGTCCCAGATGATCTTATCGATCTCGGCGGCATCCAGCGTGCGTTTGATGCGCAAGGCGATGGACAGCACCATGACGACGCCGCCATACGGCGTCAGAGCGCGCGGCGATGTCGCGATGCGCAATGAATGTCTCGATGGCCTCCTCGCAAGCAGGGCCAGCTCACGCGCCTGCCGCAGATCATCGGGAGCAGACCGGCTGTCGCGGTGAGCTGCTTGGTGCTTCTTATCCCGTTAGCCGTATGTCCGGTATGCGGCCGAGAGCAGCCCAACACGGGGACGGCGCGAAGGTCAGAGATGGGCCACACAACACACCTATGGTTCCGGTGGCTCTGACCTACGCTGATGCGAGAGCCGTTGTGCCTCCTCGTTCTGGACCTGTTCAAGCAAATCGAGGGTGGCGGCAAGGCCAGCGTAGGTTTGGGACACGTTTAAAAGCAGGTTGGCGACCCGCTTTGTCGTACCTTCAATGTTGGCGCGTGCTCGATACTCAGCCGCGAGTTTGCGGCACTCTTCAGAGTTTTGCCGTGCTGCCCTGATCATCCGCACCCGCCCACATGTCCCAAGCGCATGCTTACCGATTTGGATTTCTCAGTGCACGTCAAATCCGACTAAAGAGCTACATACGAAGGTTTAGACGCTGCGATTGCGGCCGACCGAACAATGATTTGGGCGCGGGTGTCCGCATGGGCGAAGAGCTGAAATCCGAAGTGAATGAGCACCGCAAGCGACCTGCTGCGGGTCAAAAGCGTCAGTCTAGCACTCCGCTGCAAACTTCCGGTCTACCGCTCTGAGCCGACATGTAGCAGCCCGGCCTCACCGGTAGCTATGGGCCATCTCCGGAAGTGCACATGCGTAAGCCACTCATCCTGCGTTCGCGTCTAGTCCTATTCTAGTGCTTCTAAAGCCGACGATCCGTTCGTCGTGTGTTTTCAGGGCGGACTAGATTTCCGTTGATCCAGATCAAGGGTTTTCCGAAACCCAGGAGCCCAATATGCTCTCCCTCGGGGCTGGGACACGGATATGATGGCGCAGCGGACAGTTGTGGTCGTGATCGACGACGATGCGAGCCTTCTGAAGAGCGTGGCACGGCTGTTGGCGTGCCACGGCATTGAGAGCCGGACGTTCGCCTCGGCCGAGGCGTTGCTTGAGAGCGACAACGTGCAGACGGCAACCTGCTTGCTGCTTGACATTCACCTCGGGGGAATTTCGGGGATCGCGCTGCAGCGCCGGCTTGCGGCATCGGGATCGAAGTGGCCGGTCATCTTCATGACCGCGAGCGACGACGAGGCCACGCGCAATGAGGCGATGGACGCCGGATGCATCGCCTATTTACGCAAGCCGTTCGCACAGGATGACTTGCTGAATGCCCTATCGAAAGCTCAGGCTTAGCAGGCGCAGCCAGAACAAGAACGTTCGGGGGCGCTACGTCGGTTTGGGGTCCAGAGTGGCGGTCCAACCTTGCGCTCTGCCGGGTCCGGTCTAACCCTGACACCCGACTTATCCACGGGCGGCGGGATGATATGATTATCTGCGGCTAAACGTCCGATGCGCAACGGAGTGTTCGATGGCGAAGGAGATCAAACAACTGCGGAAGCAAGCTGAAAAGGCCGCGCGCGCTGCAAAGGCAGTCGCAGATGCTGAGGTATCTCAGGAACTACAAGCCTTAGCACGCGCCTTCAAAAGCCAAGCCGACGTTCTGAAGTCAAAAAGGCGAGCAGGCAAGAAGAGACGGTGAACTTGATCCTTGAAGAACAGCCGTAGAATCCTTGGCGATTGGTTGCACAAGCAGGCTTCATTTATCCTGTATCGCCGAAGGAGGTGATGACCTTCGCATGCTGCCCTTGTCGCTGCGGAAAGAGCAACTTGGCACGTCTGCTTGGCGCGGCGTCCTGAAGGTGTCTTCATCAATCCTTTTGAACGCGGCGAGCTTGGGCCTTCGAGCTGCCTGCAAATTGGGGCTGGAAGGGTTGGTGTCTAAGCGTCGAGACCGGCCCTATCAGGCCGGGCGGAGCAAGTACTGGGTCAAGGTGAAGAACCGTAGTCACCCGGCGATGGAGCGCGAGCTGTGAGCAGAGCGGCAGGTCCGATCTGCAACTAACAGCAGACCTCAACGGTCGATGAGACCACTTCGCCTTCGGGCCACTTCCGGACTCATGCGCCGCAGCCAGCAACATTGCAAGTTGCACCGTTATTCGATCACTTCGTCCGCTCTGGCGAGCAGCGTCGGCGGCACAGTGAGGCCGAGCGCTTTCGCCGCTTTGAGGTTAATCACCATTTCCAATTTGGTGGCAAATTCGACCGGCAGATCAGCCGGTTTGGCTCCCTTGAGGATTTTGACAACGTAAGCCGCCGCACCACGAAAGTTGTCTGCCAGGCTGACCCCGTAGCTGACTAGACCACCCGCATCGACGTGGTCGCGGAATCCGTAGATGGCTGGCAGTTTTGCGGTCGCAGCGAGTGCGGCGACCCGATCCCGTTCGTTGAATAACATACCATCGACGAGCACGATGACCGCCTGGACGCCGTCCTTTGCCAATGCCTGAAATGCAGTATCCAGATCATTGGGCGCCCGGACTTCGGCGACAACCAACCTGATACCCAACCTATGGCTTGCACTCTCAGCTTCTTGACGATCGACAATCACCCCACTAGCGACGTTCACCAGCAACCCGATTGCGGTCATATTTGGAATCAACTCCCGCGCAAGCTCGATCTGCTTACCTGCAAGGCCTTCAATGCGAAACAGTAGACCAGTGACATTGCCTCCTGGTCGTGACTCGCTCGCAATCAAACCAAAGCGGATCGGGTCGGCAAGCAATGGACAAACAATCGGAATCGTCTGCGTCAACTTCCTTGTCGCGACAGCGGCCGGAGTGACAGCGACCATGATCACGTCAGGCGTAAGGCGTACCAACTCCTCGGCCAGCTGAGGAAATCGATCCATGCGGCCCTCCGCGAAACGCCATGCGATGTCGATATTCTGGCCTTCGACGTAGCCCAGCTCTCGCAAACCCTGGACAAAGGCGTTAAGCACCGGATTACCTGGTCGCGTGACTGCCACCAAAACTCCGATGAGCGGCCGCTTGGACGAAAGCTGTGCACGCGCCACGAGCGGCCATGCAGCTGCTGTCCCCCCAAGCAGCGTGATGAATTCCCGTCGTTTCATCGGATCATACCTCGTGGCCAGAGGTCTGAATTGAGGTGAGCGCAGTCCGCGCCTCCGACAGACAGGATAGCACACCTTGGCATACAGGGAGACCGTTGCGCTGCAGGATTTCAGGTTGCTCATGCCAGCTTCGGGTCAAAACCTGCCCTGATGGCGCGGCCGGAGAATGTCTCCCAGTCCCCCGGGAGCGGACGTGGCTTGAGTTTGGCAGTCCGGTTCACCTCGCCTCTAGAAGAGCGCGAACTAGAAGCAGCGGAATAAGCAAGGCCTATGTTTCGGAACTGCTGTGAGGCCCTTGCTGGCGCTGACCAATGGACAAACGATGCCCCCGCCACCAAGCCGCCCGAATCACGTCCCGTTACTAAGCATTGACTCGCGCGCAGCGTGGATAGCCCAACGGACAGGGCGGACTACTATGGCCGATGCGAACTGGGACGACTTGGATAGGCTTGAACAAAGGCTGCTGATCAAGTTGTTCGGCGGCGGCTCAACGCGATACGATGATCCGGTGGTTGTTGAGGGTCTTCGACGCCGTGGCTTTGTAGACGATAACAACCAACTTTCCATGCCAGGGCTGCGTGTTTTCGCCGTTGCTGTCCGCGAACAGCAAGCAAAAGCCCGATCCCATTTGGCTGTCCGGAGGAGCCACTGAGTCAGAGCCGCCGCAACAACCGATGACGCCGGCGCTTTTGCTGCCGTTCCTGACGACGTGCGAGGGACGCATCTAGTGTCGTTCCGTCGATTGCGCCGTCGTCGCACCGAACGCGCGGATGGCGATTTCCTGCGTTGCCCACATGCGCCACTCTTCGAGATCACCAGCATAGCGCAGCATCGATTTGCGAAATGCCGCATCATCAACGCTCATGCCTTTGTCGAGCAGCAGGTAATTTCCATGCTTGACCAATGCCTCGTTCCGACGATCGATAAACAATTGCTGTGCCTCTTCGAACGTCATTTCGAGCCTCCGCGCTTCACAGCCAGTCGCCAAATTGCGCCGTCACCCGGCCGAACGGCCGTGGTTTCCTGGTCGGTATGCCAAATCGAACCCGCATGTGTGACGAAGGTCCCCGGCGGATATGTCCGCGATGCATCCCAAATGCCCAGGTAACGGAGTGTCGGGCGCGACTCGAGTTCCTGGATCCGCTGTCTCAGCGGCCTGATTGCCGCCAGGACGAAATCGCCGATCACTGGTGCCAGCGATTTGACGAGGCCTTCGATCTCGGCTCGCCGCTGGGGCGAAACCTGCGCTTCGATCGCACGGCGCTCTTCGAGAGTTGGGAGGTTTGTCATTTACACGTGCTTGATGTTGGGAGCTTTCCCATGGCGTCGCTCATACGCAAGCGACAGCCGAGCTTGCTCGCGGACCAGCGCGCGACACGCGCGCATGTTGGCAGGATTATCGCGGCGCCAGAGCAGTTCGCGGATTTGCTTGGTTATCCGATTGATGGCAACCAAATCATCGGCTTCCGGCAAAATGCGAACCACCGAGCGCCCCATCTTGCGGGCAACCAAACGGCGGCCAGTTTCTAGGTCCGTCGCTGATAACTTGACGACCATTGTCGTCTCCTCATTATTTCGAAGTCGACCTTCAAATAGCAGATCGCGACCTCAACCTTCGTTACGCTGTAACTTGCGGTGCAGTTTCTGCAGCGCCAGCTTCAAAGCTTTTGAGAGTTCTTTCCGATCGCGCTCATCCCATTCCAGCAACACGCCCTGGCTGCGAAGCCAATCTACGTCGCTCCAGTCGAGATCGATGGCAATTCGCGTAGCGCCCTTCGCCTGGCGCGCGCGGTGTTCCCGCATGCGCTGGGCGGCGGCCGTCGGTGCTAGGTGCGCCTTCGCCTTTTTCACGGTGAACCTCCCGGGCTAAATGCCGTCACAGCGGGCAACCCCCTTTTAGGAATTTGATCCCATTGCATAAGGACCAGCCCGTGCGGTTCTCGGGGCTTTGCTGGGCCATTTCTAAACCTCCCCCCCCGGTCGCCGGCCTTCGATCCGCTGCGCCACGCCCTCCGCGCGGGTTGGCTCGGAAGGCTTTTGCCTGCCTGCTATTGGGGCGAGTGCAAATTCCTGGCTGAGATGGCCGGCGCCTATTGGCTGGTCGCTCCTTGGCGACATCCTGCGTAGCTTCCTTGTCATAGACGGCTCGCTGGTCGGCATAGTCGCGCGCCTGATCGGCGTCGATTCTGCGCAGCGGGCGTGGTCGACTTGGTCGACTTCGTTCCAGAAGCCGAACACAAAAACGTCCAGCAATATCAATAGCCGTTCGACTTGTTCGACATGTTCGACTTGTTGGGCCAAAATCGCGACCGGAAACGAGAGAGAGAGAGAGCCCCCGCCTGCTTCCGCTTCGCTTTCCTCATCTCTTTTTTTAGTTTTAGAAGTCGAACAAGTAGAACAGTAGAACAACGCTTGTGGATCAAGGGGTTGGGCCGTTCCACTTTCCTTTGCAAGTCGAACAAAGTCGAACAAGGCCCAATCAGGCGTCGATGTCGGCTTCATCGATCTCTTCCACATCGTCACCTTCCTCGGCACACCACTCTGTGATGTCGGGATTGCGCCATTTCCAGCCGGGAAAGCGCTCGATCCATGCAGCGCGCAACTTCTCCAGCGGTGGAAACGTCCAGCCCTGCCTGCGCAGCACCTTCTGTTCGTTCTGGCCGCCCATCTCTTTGAGGAATGTACCGAGGCGGCGATCGTTGGTGAAATTCCGCAGGCGCGGCTCGATCCGCCTTGCTTGATCGTAGAGCCCGAGCTGTTTGACTTGCCGGACCTGGGTGTTGGTATCGCCATAGCGGGACTTGACGGCGATCTTGATCAGGCGGTCGTAGGAATTGCTGACCGCCTTGTTGGGCTCTGACGGATCGGCTCCCCACAGTGTGCCGGTGTCCAGCAGTTCGCACCACCATGCATCGAGCGGCTGCAAGCCGTGATCACGTTGCTGCCGCAACCCTTCCGTCTGCGGCACCGCGCGCACATTGAAGTCCGTGAGATCGACTTCGTGCAGCAAATGGTAGAGCAGCGCCTCGTAGCCGCCATTGTCGAGTTCTTTTTGCAGGGCACTAAAATATACGAAGTCCTGTTTGCGCGCGGCCGACATGGTCGGGATGAAGAAGCGCCGCGCGGTATCGCTGACCGGCAAGAAGTGATCGGAGTTGCTCAGTATCGTCATATTCAGATAGCTGGCGGCCGAGTAGATGCCGCAGTTTTTCGGTTCGATTGTCATCTCCGGTTCGGTAATCAGGTTGAACAGGGCGTTGCGGTGTTCGGGGTTGCCGACAAACAGCGCCTCGTCGGCGGTCAGCCGCAACAGTGACTCCAGGTGCGGGTTGAAGGCACCGACGATGTGCTTCGGATTCGCAAGCTGCATGGCGTGCCCGGTCAGCCGCCGCATTGTCTTCTCATAGAAGCCCTTGCCGCAGCCTTCCTCTTTCGTTTGCAGGCCGAGCGCGACTTCGGTGCGGATGCGTTTCTGGAGGATGGTGGCTTCGCGTTTGCGCAGATAATCAAAATTCGCTTCGTCACCGCTACAGATGATGTCACGCATGAAGTCGAGAACTTTCGAGCAATCTCCCTTGACCGCCTTCACGCCGAAGCCGCGCCACAGGTTCAGCCTGTTGCCAACGTCGCCGTCGTGCTGCGGCATGAATGCCATGCCGCCGTCGTATTGCCGCCGCCGTTGGCTTCCGATCCAGTGGCTGCCCATGGGCTCGCTTTTCAATTCGCCCTTCTTGTCCAGATAGAAATGCCGGTATTTGTTGGTGAGGGATACGAAGTCGCCGACGGACTGGGTCATCACGATGGTTTGGCGGCCGGGGAATTCATCCAGCTCGCCGAACGTCACGACGCGGGTCTTGCCGCCGATGGGCAGCACCGCGTGCGCCTTGTTCAGTCGTGCAACGTCGTCTACGCCGACGGCGGCCGGGTCGACCGGCTCCTCGTCCGGCGCGACCCACTTCTTCCGGGCGCCGTCGATCAGGGCGTCGAGGTCGTGATCGCTGTAGCCATTGCTGCAGTAGTTCTTGCACATCAGCCTGATCACGCTGTTGGACCAGCCACGGCCGATCATGGTCGCAATCGCGTCGCGGATAGAATTGTGCCACTCGCCGGGCGTGCGGCTGGCCTCCAGCAGCGCCATCAACTCATTGTCCTTGCGGCCGGGCTTGGTGTCGGAGCCGGCATTGCCCGAGCCGGTGTTGCGGCTCGCGTGGGGACCACCGGTCGCCTCGTACACGGCGAGATCGTCGCGCTTATCGATAAACGCACCGTGGACGACCTTCGCGCAATGGTGGGGCTTTGGGCTGTCGCAGACCCAGCCGTAGAAGTACGACTGCGAGAGCGCGAAGCTGTCACTCTTGGCGATCACCTCGACGTTAAGCGTCGCTTTCAGGACCCCATTGAGCCGCGCAGCCAACTTGTACCGCATCTCGGGCGGCAACGGCTTGGAAGTTGGAGCAATGAGTCGCCAGCGCGGTTTCTCGGGCGTGTGAGATGCCGACGTATAGAGCAACGCGTGGATGCCCGTCGCCTCGACCGCCTTCACTGCGTCATCGAAACTGACCCGCTCAATGTCATAGTCCAGCTCGACGCCGGTGATCTGCACCACGTTGGCATTGTGGCGCAAGCTGCCTTCGGCGGTGCGCTTCTTGCCGAACTCCGCCAGCTTCAACCACGGCAGATCGTCCTTCCTTCGCGCAGAAGCGTTTTGGATGCGCTCCTGCAATTCGATCAAAGTCAGGTCGTCGGTGGTGTAGGTCTTGGCCGCGAAATCCTTGAAGAACGTGACATGAATTTTTGCAAGTCGCGGCGGCGGCTCCTCCCACGGCTCGAAGAGCGGAGCGCGTTCGATGGTCTCGGCGGTGGAGGCCGCGTAATCCTCGAAGTGCTTCAGGATGGCGTCGAAGCGTTCGGCATCCAGCATGGTTACCGCCCCTTGCTCTCAGCTTCGCGCTGCCGAAACCCGGCCAGCTTCTCCTGATGCAGCGCGCGATCCTCCGCAACGCGCAGCTCGATGGCACGCTCCAATTCATCCGCGCCATTGCGCATGGCGCGGATGATGTTGGTGAGCAGGTATTGCGACCAGCTATCGATCGGTGAGCATGTCAGCGCGGTCCGCGTGATGTGCTCGATGTCCCGGCACGCACGGTACATGTATCGATGCAACGGGATCGGCGGCTTGGGTTTGCGCCCGCGTGGGACGAGGGTCAAATTCATAGGTGGAACCTCCGCTCTTGCGGGGTCGCGCCAGCCGTGGCATCATGATCGTGCAAAGAAAGCCAGGACTGGGATGCGACCCCAGTTTTGAAAAGGACCTCGCCGCACCAACGCGGCGGGGTTTTTTCATTCTGCGGCTGAGGGTCCAGAAAGCACAGGAAAAGCGGCGATCATTTTTTCGTCTGCTGCGTAGCGTCTGACTCCGACGAGCTGGCGCGGGCATTCAGCTCTCGCGCAATCGCGTTGATAGAGGCGCTGGAGGGACGAAACTTCTTTTCGAGGCCGATCCAGTCGAACAGCGCATCGAACACCGCTTTGCGGTCTGCTTCGATCTCGCGCCCGACCATCAGCTCAAGGAACGGTTCCGTGATCTCTTTCCGCACGTCCCGCTTCCGGTAATCTTCGAGCGTGGTCCTGAGCCAGTGATCGACATCCAGTCCGCGCACCGTGAGCACGGCATCGACATCGGTCGGTTCGTGTTCGTGCATCTCCATGATGTCGCGCAGTTTGCGGTCATCTGCATCGGGGTTAAGCCGGGACCAGCCTGCCTTCTCAATGTCGTTGTCAAAGAAATCGGGTCCGATCTTGGCGGAAATCGCGAGCACCTTAGTGATTGCCGCGCGATATTGGTGCACCAGCTTGCGCCCGGGCTTTTTGCCCTGCGCCCCACCCCAGCCCGTTTCGATCTTCTTAAGTGCAAGTTCCAATGCATATCGATCGAAGGGACCAGTCGCGTCCATGGCCTTCAACAGCCGTTCGAATTTCTCCTCGCGGGACTCTGCACCGATGGGAGATGGCTTGCTGCGCTGGTTCATCCGGGGCGGGCACATCCAAAACGCTATTCAGCAGCACGAAAAATCACCGCCGGTTTTCCTTCACGCGGCAGCAATGCTGCGTCAATTTACGGCGCAGAACAAGACCAAACCGATCGTTCGCGGACGTGCCGAGGATCGCGCCGCGCCAAAATTGTCATCCGGGTCGCACGACAACGATGAAAACACCAAAGCAGATCGCAACAGCCGCATCAGATAGGCTCGCCTTCACCATTGAGGAGGCGGCGAAAGCGTCGTCACTTGGATCAACGTCGATCTACAAGGCCATCCGCGACAGGCAGTTGGTTGCCCGCAAGTACGGAACCCGCACCATCATCACTAAGACGGAATT
Source organism: Bradyrhizobium sp. 35 (assembly GCF_023073215.1). Taxonomy (NCBI): domain Bacteria; kingdom Pseudomonadati; phylum Pseudomonadota; class Alphaproteobacteria; order Hyphomicrobiales; family Nitrobacteraceae; genus Bradyrhizobium; species Bradyrhizobium sp. 35. The sequence goes on along the minus strand of NZ_JADPJC010000108.1, from coordinate 89,819 downwards.
GGACGCCTTCCTGAACAACCTGCCGCCGGTCGTCGGCGAATAAAGCAGCGCGGCCCTGTTTATCAAGCGACACGACCCATTGTAGCGCCTTCGGCCGCTGGGCTCGTGGCGAAGTCGGCCCACTCTTGCAACACCAGGCGCCGCTTCTTCACTGCATGACCGTGCTTGTACGCTTTCTCGGCGTTGTCGCCCGTGATGTGGTGCATGCAATGCTCGATGATCTCCTCCTCGAAATCGGTCTCGTCCTGCGCCCAGGTCCGGAACGTGCCACGGAACCCATGCACGGTCAGCGTCGGATCGCCCGAGACCTCTTTGAGCTTTTTCAGCATGGTCATGTTGGACATCGGGCCTTTGAGATCGCGGCCCGGAAACACATAGTTGCTGACCCGGCTGTCATACAGCTCGCGCAGGATCGCCACCACCTGGCGCGGCAGCGGCGTCTTCTTGTCATAACTATTCTTGGTGCCGTCGCCGCCCTCAGTGTCCTGACCGCTGATGGCCGACAAGTCCCAAAGCCCCTGGTCGAGATCGAGATGCGGCCACTGCATGAGCATCGTCTCGGCGGTGCGCGCGGCCGTCAGCGCGGTGACCTCCAAGGCCCGGGCGCTCAAGTCCGGAATGGCGGCGAGCTTCTGCATGAACGCAGGCACCTCAGCATACGACATCGCCTTATGGTGGCCGCGCACTCGCCCGCGCTTCGGGGCCTTGCCGAGCTTTGGGCGCAGCTTGGTGGCATAGTCCGCCGGGTTGTCCTTGCGCCAGCCGTCGGCGATCGCAGCATCGAAGATCAGCTTCAGGCGCTGCCGGGTGTCGCGGGCGGTCTCGACCTGCCGGTAGATCGGCTTCAGCACCAACTGGATAATCTGCTCGGTGGCGATCTCGTCGATCCGCAGCCGGTGCAGCGGCTTGGCGTGGTTCTCAACGATGTTCTTGAGCTTGGCGCGGGAGGCTTGGTGCTTGAGACTGATCTCATACGTCTCCCGCCAGGCTGTGGCGTAGGGCAGGAACAACGGGCAGCCCTCCGCCCGGCGGGCTTCGTCGCGCTCTTCCTTGGGGTTGCCGCCATTGCCGAGGATGCGGCGGGCGTCCCGCGCCCGCTTCTTGGCGTCGCCCCAGGTGACCTCCTTGGCCGAGCCGAAACCCATGCTCTCTTTGACGCCTTTGCGCTGGTACTTGAACAGCCAGCGCCGCCCACCGGTGGGTGCGACGATCAGATAGAGATTGTCGCCGCAGGGGTACTCCCCGGCCGGCATAGCCAGGTAGTTCTTGGCGTTCACCCTTGGTTTGCCGTCAGTTCGATCGCCCATGGCGCTTCTAACTCCGCCTTCATCGAAAATGTGCTGCCAGGATATAGGGAGCTTCTAACTCAAACCGAGTGGGAGTTAAAGGGGCAGTCTGTCGAAAACAGATGGGCGATGGCCAGCGGTGGCAGGCGACGGCCAGCGAAGGAAATAAACCTGCAAGGACAGTTGTTTATAGGCTGGCAAGTGATGATGAGCGATGGCGAGCGAAGGCCGGCGGTGTCGGCGTTGGCGCGCTCGGAGAGATTCGAACTCCCGACCCTCGGAATCGAAATCCGATGCTCTATCCAGCTGAGCTACGAGCGCCCTGGCCCAGAGATTGGGCCGCAACCGACACGCCCCAGATCGCTGCTGGCGAGCCAGCAGGCCGGGCGACGTTCGGATGGGTTGAATTAGCAGAGAGGCCGGCCAATAAAAAGCCCTTCCACCCCGCTTCGAGACGGGTCAGACCCGCCCTTACCAGGTGCTGTTGAAGAAGCCGAAATGCGGCTGCTGCGCCATCACCATCATCGGCCCACCTTGCTGCGGCATCGGATGAGTTCTGGCGACCTTGCGCTTGGGCTGCTGCGCCGGGGTCCGAGCGGGCTGGGCCTGAGAAAGCTGGGCCTGCGCCTGAACCTGCGGCTGAACTTGCGTCTTGGTTTCGGTCTTCTTGGCCGCAGCGGCGTCGGCCTTTGCGGCCGGCGTGAATTGGGCGAACGTCTCGCGGACCCGCGCCTTGGCTGATATCTCGGCCATAGCGGGTGACATGCCCTCCACGGGCGGCTGGGGAGCCGCGACGGCGGCGATGTTCACCGCAGGGGCGGCAAGCGTCGGCTGACTGGTGTCAAGCACCACGCGCTCTGGCAGGTGGCGATCGGACCGGATCCGGATCAACGGCTGTTCGTTGCTTGCGGTTGCGATGGCCTGTGTCACGGGCGAAGTCGGCAGAACGTAGTCCGCTGCGAACAGCAGTGCGAGCAAGGCTCCACCGACAAAGATGAAATACCGAAAGATGGGCATGGGCGACGCTCCGCCCGCCGCATCCCCGCGTGGGCTCTCCGCCTTAACAGGCGATTATTTGATTGGTTCCTGGCCCAGCCGTTAGGTTCAAATGGCGACGCCAAATTTTTGGCCAAGGCCCCAGGACAGTAACTTTTCCGCTACCGGAAAAGGCCGGCCTAGGTCCGGCGTGCTGCCACAAGCGAACACTTCGCCTGATCGGCATTGACGTTGACGAAGCCGACAGGAATGCGCGCAAAAGTCTTGCGGCTCTTCATGCTGACGGGGTCCGCCAGAACGCGGCTGCGGTCGGTGAGATGACTACCATCGCGCCGCGCAAAAGCGCAGACGATCTCGACATCCTTTACGGCATAGTCGTTGTCGTTGCGCAGCGTGAGCGTCACCAGTGCCTTCGAGCCAAGGCCGCCGCGGCGCCAGGTCTGAGATGAAATCCTGATCCGACCGAGTTCTGCCATTGTCGGAATCTGAGCTTCGGAAGCCGGCGACACGGCGGCCGCATCGCGTGAAGGCGCCGTCTCCACCGCTGCCACGTCAGACCTCACCGGTTCGGCGCCGTTGCCTCTGGAAAGAGGGAGCAGCATCCAGATGCCGCAACCGACGATGGTGGCCGCCAACAGCCAGAGCAGGCCTCGCCCAAATGAAACGCTCGCGATCGTCACCGCCCGCGCCAGTCGTTCGCCGGTCCCGGCGAATCGCCCTAACCCGATGCGGTCAAACCCAGCGTTCATGGTTGCCTCACCGCCCGCGGCCGGAGCACGTTCGACAACGGATTCCGCCACTGCTTACCTTAATCCGGAAGACGAACTAAGGTTCCCGCGCACTGTCGAATCGGGAAGAGCGGTGGCGGTCGGCGGCCGAGGCCGCTAACATGCGCTGCAACATCAAGACCCGTCGGGAGACCATGAAATGCCAGTCGTCACTTGGGATCACGTCCATCTGCGCAGCCCTGATCCGGAGGCCACGGCGGCCTGGCTGCGGGACATCCTTGGTGGCGAGATCGTGCAAGCGCCCGGACGGATCGACGTGAATCTTGGAGGCGCAAGGATCTTCATTGCTCCACTCGAGGGCGACAACGTGGTTAACCCGCCGCCGCCGCACCCGCATCAGGGCCTCGACCATTTCGGTCTCACGGTGAAGGACATCGACGCCGTCGCCGCCGAGATCAAGGCCAAGGGCGTCACATTCACACGCGAACCGACCACGATCCGCCCCGGCGTGCGCATCTGCTTCATCCGCGGACCCGAAGGCATCTCCATCGAGCTGCTCGAGCGCGACAAGAAATACACCTGATAAGGCGCGCGTCGCATCGGCTCACCGGTCGTCGTGCCGCCCGGTGCGCCTAAGTCATGCTACCGGGCATGAATCAGCGGACGGCGACGCCCATGTAGCCGTAGATCGGCCAGACCATGGTGCGTCCCAGTCGGTATCCGAGAGCGCCGAGTCGTCTGCATCGGAGCAGCAAGACCCCTTGCCGCTTCGCAGTCCATCGAACCAGGCCTTCAATTCGGGGCATGGGTGTTGACGAACTGGCCGCGGTCGCGCGCCTGCCCGAAGGGGGCTGCGAGTGCGATCAGGGCCAGGGCGCAAGCGAGGCTCGCCACGCTTCGCCAGCGTGCCGCGCCGCCGATCCGCCGTTGTCGTGTTTCGCAAATCGTGGGACGCACACGGTACAGACGCGGCTTCTCGCCGCCGGAATCGATCCAGTTGCTCACGTTTGTCTTGCTCCAGCACCCCGCGGCCAGTGCAACAATGTTATGCATTTCGCGGGCCAACTTGATTCCCAACGACTGGCCTCGCTTCATGATCAGACCGTCATGGCGGTGTCATAGACAAGCCGGGACAACTACGGCTCACGGCAGGCTCACAAGGCCGGCGGCCAAACTCCCGCGTTGCGTGGGCACATCCGCTTTGGCATAAATGCTCTACCGGTTACGCCATTGGGCGATGGCGGCCGGCCTCGGGACGTTATGAAGAACGGCCTCTATTCGATTCACGTGAACCTGCTCGATGGTCGGGTCGGCAAGGGCAGCGGCGTGATTCTTTTTCGCGACGGCAAGATTCTTGGCGGCGATGCGTACCTCTATTACACCGGCAGCTACACGGTGAAGGACAACACCTTCAAGGGTGAGGTGCTGGTCCAGCGTCACACCTCGCCGCGGGGCGACGACAATCCGCTGTTCGGCGGGCCTGCCGCGGTCGGCATCGGCGTCAGCGGCACGTTCACGGAGACGCGCGGGGACATGACGGGCACCGCGCTGGTCGGCAAGGCCAGCCAGATTTTCGGCGCGACGCTGCACAAGCTTGCGGAGGTCGACTAGGACTTCGGTTCTGATTGAATCAACCAAAGCTCTCAATTGTTGATTCGACGCGTTTTCATCACGCGAACGGCATCCACTTCGCTCGAAAACCGCAAGCTATTCGGCGGCCTGCTCGAGCGGCGCCACGCGCGGCAGGATGATCTGGATACGTGTGCCGCTGCCCGGTTCGGAATCCAGATCGAGCCGTCCGCCGAGCCTGTTCGTGACGATGCTGTAGACGATGTGCAGCCCGAGGCCGGTGCCGCCCTGATCGCGCCGCGTCGTGAAGAACGGATCGAAGGCACGGCGGCGGACGTCGAGCGACATGCCGCAGCCATTGTCGGAGAAGATGATCTCGACATTGTCCTTGCCGGACTCGCGCACCTGGATGTCGATGGTCCCCGGCCGGCCGTCCGGGAAGGCGTGCGCCACCGCGTTGAGAAACAGATTGGTCAGCACCTGGCCGTAGGGTCCGGGATAGCTGTTCATGGTCAGATCAGGCTGGCACTCGACGTTGAGCGTCAGATTGTGCTTGCGAAGGCCGGGCCGCAGACTCATCACCACCTGCTCGGTGAGGTCACCGAGATCGAAGCTGCGCTGGTCCGAATAGTTGCGGTCGGCGGCGACCTGCTTGAACGACTGGATCAGCTCGGCGGCGCGATTGAGATTGGCGACGAGCTGCGAGGAAGCGTCGCGGCTGGTATGGAGAAAGTCGTTGAGCGTGGAGCGGCGCAGCTCGCCGCGTTCGACTTCGGCGGTGAACATCGCGGTCTTGCGCTCCAGCGCGGAGGCGACCGTGAGGCTGATGCCGACGGGATTGTTGACCTCGTGCGCGACGCCGGCGACGAGGCGCCCGAGCGCCGCCAGCTTCTCCGCCTCGATCAGCGAGGCCTGGGTCTCGCGCAGATTGCGCAGCGCGGTCTCGGCGGATTCCTTGGCTTTCCGCATCTCCTGCTCGCCGCGCTTGCGCTCGCCGATGTCGAGCGCCACGGTGACGATCCGCTCGATCTCGCCTTCGGCATCGAGCAACGGCAGCTTGTTGACGAGCCATTGCCGCATGTGGCCGGAAGAATCAATGTACTCCTCTTCGTAGAAGCCGAGGCCCTTTCGCAGCGTCAGCACGCGCTTGTCGCTCTCGTCGGACTTGGCCGCGCCGTAGCGCGACATCAGGTCGGCCGTGGTGCGGCCGAGCGCATCGCCGGGCTCGATTCCGAAGATGCCGGCCATGTAACGGTTCATCAGCACGTAGCGCAGGTCGCGGTCCTTGACGTTGATGACCGCTGGCACGGTGTCGATGACCTGCTGGAGCAGGCGCCGTCCTTCGGCAATGGCGTCTTCCGCGCGCTTCTGGTCGGTAATGTCGCGCAGCGTGCCCTCATAGCGGACGATGTTGCCCGCCTCGTCGCGGACGCCGGTGGCACTGTCGGACAGCCACAGGATGTCGCCGCCGCGCTGGCGCACCTGGTATTCGAACTCGCGCACCATGCCGTCGCGTGCCATCAGCCGCTGATATTCGACGCGCGCCTCGGGATTGACGTAGATGGTGTGGGCGATGTCGTTGATGCTGTCGATGAGGTCTTTGGGGCTGTCATAGCCCATCATCCGCGCCAGCGCCGGATTGGCGTTGAGGAGGTCGCCGGCCGGCGTCGTGACATAGATGCCGTCGACCGAGCCCTCGAACAGTTTCCGGTAGCTCTCTTCGGCGAGCCGCTGCTCGGTCAGTGCGCGCACCGCCGCCTCGCGTGCCGTGTCGGCCTCCTCCAGCGCACGGCGGAACACTTCGGCCGCCCGCGCGATGTCGCCGATCTCGTTGTCGAGATCGGCGGACGGGATCGAGGTGTTCTTCTCGCCAGCTGCGAGCGCGCGGATCGACCGCGCGATCTGGGCGAGCGGACGGACCGTCCGCCGCACCACGAAGCCGGCCGCGAGAATGCCGATCAGCACACCGATGGTACCGAGCACGATGCTCTGCCAGCGCGCCTCCGTCAACGTGCGGGCAAAGTCGCGCGACAGCACGTGACCGCGCCGGGCGCTGACCTCGCGCAGCAATTCGGTGACGCGGCCGATCAGCCGACCCTCGGTTCCCAGCACCTCGCGGTCGATGTCGGCGATCTGCCGTTCACGGACCGCGACCGCGATGATCGCCTCGGCGTACTCGTTGACCGCCGATCTGAGCTTGGGATCAGTGACGCCCATCGCCCGCATGCTCTGCGCCGCCTGCTCGGCCGCGGACGGGTTGCGGGCAAGCAACCCAAGCGCGATCCGGCTCTGCGCTTCCGACAGGCGGGACGCCAGCTCTCGGTCCGCAGTGCCGGAGACAGCTGCGTCGAACTGGTCGCGGAGCGGCGGCAGCCCGGCAAGCAGCTGGGCGCGGCGGTCGATCAAGGTCGAGATCCGCTCCAGGCCGCTGCGATAGGTCGCAAGCCGCTCGCTGACGCCGTCGATCATATCCTGCTGCTCGGGCACGAGCTCGATGCGGGTCTTCTTCAGGATGTCACTGAGCGTCGAAGCCGCCTCGCCCACCTGCTTGAACTGGATGCCGGCGCCAGGGTCGGTGACGAAGTCGCGCGCGGCGAGCCGCAGCTCGTTCATGCGGCGGTCGATGTCCTCGGCGAGGTCGCCGACGCTCTGCAGCCGCTGCAGCTCGGCGAAGGTCGTGTCGATGTGCCGGATCGCGATCACGCTCGCGGTCGAGGTGACGATGATCACCGCCAGCACCAGAAGGAAGCTGCCGAACGTGAGCTGGCCGATGGAGAGCGAGAATGTTCGCTTTTTCTCAGGGGTCGGCGTCAATTCGGCGGACATTGGTGATGTGGGGACCGGGCCATTGGAGCTCCAATATACGACGTATTGCAGTCCCGGGGGAACATGCGTCTGGCCGCCGAATATCCTTAATGTTGAAGCCCTGCCGGCCTCCTTGGCCCCGGTTTTATGACGTTTTGACGCCGGCCGGCCGCCGCGCCGGGATGGTCATGGCGGCGACGCCGAGGACGACGCAGGCAAGGCCGATCCAGGCGGTCCGGCTCAGGCTCTCGCCGAGGAAGGCGACGCTGATGGCAACCCCGATCGGCACGCGGAGATAGGCCTGCGCGGTGGTGCCGACCGAGCCCAGGGTCTGGATTAGGCGGAAATAGATCACGAAGGCCGCGGCGGTCGAGAAGGTCGCCAGCGCGAGCAGCGCCAGCACGGAACTCAGCGAGGGCGACAGCGTCCAGGGCTGCTCGACGATGAGCGAGGCCGGGATCAGCGCCGCCGCCCCCGCCAGCAACGAGCCGGCCGCGGGCGCCATGGGATCGAGGCCCTTGAAGCCGCGACCGAAGATCGCGGCGCAGGCGTAGCAGATGGTGGCGGCAACGATAGCGGCCTCCGCGACGAGGCCGCTTCCGACATCGTGGAAGGCATCGACGCCGACGATCAGCAGGATGCCGGCCATGCCGGCAACCACCCCGACCAGCTTTCGCGGTGTCGTCGCCTCGTGACGCGTCACAACGGCCGTGAGCAGGAAGGTGAAGATCGGGCCGGCCGAGTTGAGGATGGTCGCAAGCGCGGCATCGACGTGGCGCTCGCCCCAGGCGATCAATGTCCAGGGGATCACGCTATTGAGCACGGCCTGGAAGGCGAAGCGTCGCCAGGTCGCGGCATCCGTCGGCAGCCTGATGCCCCGCGCCCACATGATCGCGAGCAGCAGCAGGCCCGCAATCGTGGTGCGCGCCGCGATCAGCGTAATCGGCGGAATGGTGGCGACGCCGAGCTTGATGAAGGTGTAGGAGCCGCCCCAGAGCGTTGCGAGCGCCAGCAGCAGCGCCAGCTCGACGGCGATGTTGTTGTCCTGCCGATTGCCCTGTCGGTTGTCCATGTCGCGCGCTCGATCCCGTTGTCAGGGACGGAACCTAGCGCGTCTGCCCTCGCCGATACTTCGCTTTGTATCGAAGTGTCCTAGCCGATGGCCCCGACCTCGAACACCTCACCGTCATAGCCGGCCTCGCGGGGAATGCGGAGCTGACGGCCGGTTTCGGTCTTGGTCATGACAGGCATCACCGTCACGACGGACATGCCGCGGGCGTGCTCGAGCGCGGCGCTCACGCTGCCCTGCTTGGCGAGCCGGATCAGATTGCGCGTGGTCGGGAACGGCAGCTTGAAGCGGCCGCTCTCGCCGCCCTCCACCGCCTCGCGTGGCGAGACCCAGATCGAGTCGGTCGATTCCCGGCCATCATGCGCGCCGAGCTGGTCGGGCGGTGCCGCCGCAAGGAAGAACCAAGTGTCGAAACGTTTTGGCATCCCCTCGGGCGTGATCCAGTGTGCGTAAGGCACCAGCGTATCGAGCGCGAGCTGGAGGCCGTTGTCGGCCAGAATGCTCAGGAAGGTGATCATGTGCTCGTTGAGCGCGACGCGATGCGCATCGGCGATTTCGCCGGCGCGCTTGGCGTCAACAGGCGTGCCCGAGTCCTTCGAGCGCGCCAGCAGGATGCCGCTTTCCTCAAAGGTCTCACGGATCGCGGCGATCCGAAAGCCGCGGTCCGCTTCGCTCAGGCCCTCGCCGCCTGAATACAAGTCGGAGCGCTTGACGATCTCCTGATCGCCGGCATCGACGCTGCCACCCGGAAACACCAGCGCGCCCGAATTGAACTCGATCTGATGATGGCGGACCATCATGAAGACTTCGATTTCGTCGCGGCTCTTGCCGTCGACCTTCGCGCCGTCGCGCAGCAGGAGGATCGTCGACGCAGGGCGTGATGCTGATGCCTCGGCCATTCGATTAACCTGCGGCGCTGGATTGCGGGCCGAGATTGGCGCGCTTGTCGACGCGGGCGACGCGCGACAGCAGGTACTCGACCTCTGCCTTCGCCGCCGGCGTGATGGTGGCGCCGGGCTTGCGCTGGGCGCTGGAGGCGATGATGCCGCGCTTCTGCAGCACGTATTTGCGCACGGCGAGGCCCGCGCCGGGCTGCTGCTCGTAGCGGATCAGCGGCAGATGTGCGTCGAACAGATCATGGGCGGCGTCGCGCTTGCCTTCCTTCGAAAGCCGCACGATGTCGATCAGGAGTTCGGGGAAGGCATAGCCGGTCATGGCGCCGTCGGCGCCGCGCTCCATCTCGAAGTCCAGAAAGAGCCCGCCATTGCCGCAGAGGATCGAGAGCGGCCGCAGCGAGCCGTCCTTCTGGAAACTGCGCAGTGTCGAGATCTTTTCCAGCCCCGGCCAGTCCTCGTGCTTGAGCATCACGCAGTTCGGATTGTCGGTGACGACCTTGCGGATCACGGCCGGGGTGAACACCACCGACAAGGTCAGCGGATAGTCCTGGAGCACCCAGGGCACGTCGGGGCCGATGGCCTCGGCCGCCTGCTTGTAATAGCCGATGATCTGGTCGTCGGTCCGCAACGACGGCGGCGGCGCGATCATGACGCCGGCCGCGCCCGCATCCATCGAGGCCTTCGCCAGCGACCGCATGGTGGCAAAGCCCGGCGCGGAGACGCCGACGATCACCTGCATCTTCTTGGCGCGCTTGACGAAGCGTACCGCCACCTGTTCGGCCTCGGCGGCATCGAGCTTCGGGGCCTCACCGAGGATGCCCAGCACAGTGACGCCATCGCAGCCGACCTCCTCGTAGAAATCGGTCAGGCGGTCGATCGAGCGCTCGTCGATCCGGCCGTCATCGTGGAACGGCGTCGGCGCGATTGCGAAGGTGCCCTTGGCGTCGGCGGTAAGTTTCATCGTTGTCCTTGTTTCTCTCTGTCGATGGCTAAAACCGCCGCGCCCCCATCTTGATCTGCTCTTCGGAGAAGAAGATCTCCTTGGCATGATCGGCGATGTCCTGGGCCTTCCAGCCCGTGTGCGGCGGCTTCCAGCCGTCCATTTCCATCATCCGCATTTCGCGCACGCCGCGGGGCCCGGACACGCCCAGCACCTTGCCGGTCTGGTCGCCGGACAAGTCGCTGACCATGTATAGCACGGCCGGCGCGATGCCGTCCGGCCCCAGCGCCGCGCCGGGGTTCTCCTTATAGCGGGGCAGGTCTGCGGTCATGCGAGTCAGCGCGCCTGGCGCAAGCGTCCAGATCCGGATGTTGTATTTGCGTCCCTCGATCGCCAGCACGTTGGACAGGCCCCAGATGCCGCCCTTGGCCGCGCCGTAATTGCTCTGGCCGAAATTGCCGATCAGGCCCGAGGTCGAGGAGGTGTTGACGATGACGCCGCCGCCGTTTTCCCGCATCCAGCGAAACACCGGCATGGTGCAACAAAAGGTGCCCTTCAGATGCACCTTGATGACCTTGTCCCAGTCGGACTCAGACGCCTTGGCGAAGGTCTGGTCGCGCAGAATGCCGGCATTGTTGACGAGGATGTCGGCGCGGCCGAAATGCTTGATGGCGTCGTCGAACACCGACTGGCCGCCTTCCATGGTGGAGATGTCGGCGCCGTTGGCGACCGCCTTGCCGCCTTCGGCCTTGATCGCATCCACCACGAGCTGCGCCATCGATGTGTCGGCGCCGGAGCCGTCACGGGGCCCACCGAGGTCGTTGACGACGACGGAGGCCCCTTCCCGCGCGAACAGCTTTGCGTAGGCCTCACCGAGCCCCCCGCCCGCGCCGGTGATCAGCGCAACCTTGCCGTCGAGTAGTCCCATGGTGGCTCTCCCTGTTTTGTTCTTTTGCTCCGTCATGGCCGGGCTTGTCCCGGCCATCCACGAACTTGATCGCCAACCGCGCGAAGAACGTGGATGCCCGGGACAAGCCCGGGCATGACGAAATAACTCAGAGCGCGTCGAGCGGCATCATCACCCCAGCACCGTCTTGCCGTTCTTGATCACAGTGACGCCGCGCGACTTTACCTTGGCTTCGAACGAGATCACGCTGCCGTCCTTCCAGAGGTCCATGGTCACGGTCTCGCCGGGATAGACCGGCGAGGAGAACCGCGCGACGTGCTGGCGGAAGGCGGAAGCGTCGTAATCGGCATAGGTCTGGAGCACGCCGCGGCAGGTGATGCCGTACGTGCACATGCCGTGCAGGATCGGACGTGGGAAGCCGGCCTTCTTCGCGAACTCAGGGTCGGAGTGCAGCGGGTTGCGATCGCCGCAGAGACGATAGACCAGCGCCTGGTCGGGACGCGTCACGATGTCGATGGTCGTGTCGGGTGCGCGGGACGGGCTCTTGTGCGGATCCGGCTGGGTCAGGTTCGGCCCGCCAAAGCCGCCGTCGCCGCGGGCGAAGCGGGAGGCGACCAGAGTTGCCAGCTTCTCGCCCTTCTCGTTCTTGAGCACGGTCTGATGGCTGATGACCACGCCCTTGTCCTTGCCCTTGTCGTAGACTTCGACCACGGAGGAATCGGCGGTGATATGCGCGGCGACCGGTAGTGGCTGGTGGAAGGTGATGTCGCGCTCGCCGTCCACCACCATCACGCGGTTGAGGTTCATCTCGCCAGGCCCCGCGCCCCACGCGGCGACGGATGCAAAAGTCGGCACCACCTTGAGCGGTCGCGGCGTCAGCGTGCCCTCGTTGACGAAGGCGAGCTCGTTTTCGTCCATCGGATCGGCGCCAAGCCCAATGCCGTAGGCATAGAGCATCACTTCGCGGTCGGTGTAGGCATATTTCTGACCGAGGTTTTTGAGGCCTTTGAGTTCTTCGTATCTGGCGGACATTTTTGTTAATTCCTCCCGGCAGTTTCAGCGGTGGCGGCGCCCATTGATGCGCCCTCTCCCCTTGCGGGAGAGGGCTCCAAGGTGCTCGCAACAAACTCGTTTGGGTGAGGGGTTCGCTCCGCATCGAACAATCTCTCGGTGGAGAGAGACCCCTCATCCGGCGCTTCGCGCCACCTTCTCCCGCAAGGGGAGAAGGGAAGAAAGCGACTACGCCGGCGTAAAAAACGGCAGCGGCGCGCCGTCGGTCGGCTTGAACACCACCTTCACCTTCTGGCCGATCTTCAACGTCGTCAGATCGCAATCGACGAAATTGGTCTGGAGCGATGGGCCTTCCTTCAGCGTGACGTAGCCGATCGCGTAAGGGCCGGTCGGCGACTTCCGCATCAAGCTGTAGGTGTAGATCGTACCCTCGCCCGAAGACTGCTCCCACACCGTCTTGTCGGAGTAGCAGAACGGGCAGATCGCACGCGGGAAATAGTGCGCCTCGCCGCACGCGGTGCAGCGCTTGATCATGAACCTGCCCTCTTTGGCCGCATCCCAGAACGCGGCTGTCTCAGGGTTCGTCACCGGGGCCGGATATTTCTTGGCTTCGCTCATCACACGCGCTCCAGAATGGCCGTCGAGGCGGCGTGGCGAACACCCAAAAGGCCGCCGGTGCCGTGGGCGATGGCGAGATCGCAATTCTTGACCTGCACCTTCGGATGCGCCTCGCCGCGCAGTTGCCGCACGGCCTCGAGGATCTTGGTCATGCCGCCGCGATTGACGGGATGGTTGCTGCAGAGGCCACCGCCATCGGTGTTGAACGGTAGCTTGCCGACGCCCGAGATCAGATTGCCGTCGGCGACGAACTTGCCGCCCTCACCTTTCTTGCAGAAGCCGAGGTCTTCGAGCTGCATCAGGACGGTGATGGTGAAGCTGTCGTAGATCGAGGCGTATTTGATGTCCTTCGGCGTGATGCCGGCTTCCTCGAAGGCACGCGGGCCGGACCAGATGCCGGCGGAGTATGTGAGGTCGAGATCCTTGCCGCCGCGCGGGCCCTTCATCGCCTCGCCATGTCCGATCAGCTTGACCAAAGGCTTCTTCAGGCTCTTGGCGATTTCAGGCGTGGTCACGATCAGCGCGCCGCCGCCGTCGGAGACCACGCAGCAATCCATGCGATGCAAGGGATCAGAGATCATCGGCGAGTTCAGGACGTCCTCGACGGTCACGACGTCCTTGAGCATCGCATGCGGATTGTATTGCGCATGGTGCGAGGCCGCGACCTTGATCCAGGCGAGCTGCTCGCTGGTGGTGTCATAGTCGTGCATGTGGCGCATGGCACACATGCCGTAGGCATTGTGCGTGGTCGCGCCGTAAGCCGTCTCGAAATCGGCCTCGGCGCCGGCCGCGCGCGGCGGCATCGCCCCGGTGCGCGGCTTGCCGGCCAGCGTGATCAGCGCGATCGAGCACTTGCCCGCGGCAATCGCTTCAGCGGCGTGGCCGAGATGGATGATGTAGGAGCAGCCGCCGGTCTCGGTTGAATCGACATGGCGCAGTTTCTTGGTATTGAGGCCGAGATAATCGACCATCGGCCAGGCGCCGCCCGGGGCGTCGCCCGCGCAGAAATAGCCGTCGACGTCGTCCTTGCTGAGCCCGGCATCCTCGATCGCGCCCTTGGCGACCTCGGCATGGAGCTGCGCGGTGGATTTGTCCGGCGCGTGCCGGGTCGGGTGTTCGTAGATCCCGGCAATGTAGGCCTTGCCCTTGATGGTCAAATAAGGTCTCCGCTGGCGTTTCTCACTTCCGGTTTTTTCTGAACCGCTGCCGCCCTGTTGGCAAGCGCGGAAATATTCCGTCGGGCGAGAGGGCAGCGGGCTGGCGCAAATGGCCGCCGCATCATCCGAGGTGCGGTGGAAGGCCCTGCTGCCGCAGTCGTCGTTGCGAGCGCAGCGAAGCAATCCAGGAATCTTTCCGCGGACGCACTCTGGAATTGCTTCGCTGCGCTCGCAATGATGGGAACGACGGGCAGAACCCTAAAGCTGTTTTGCCCGACGGCACAAGTGATTTCGTTTTATCGAAAAATGTTTTTTCGCGAAAACAACCCCATGCACAGTAGAACGGTGGTTGATTTCAAACAGGAATTTGCAGGGTGGATTAGCGAGTCCACCCCACGAAAATTCTACTCCGCCGCGATCTGCCTCGGCGCCGGCGGCGGGTTCGCGAGGTCGGCGGCGAGCTGGGCGTAGCGGGCCTTGGCGTCTGCTACGGCCTTCTCCTTCACCGGGCCGTAGCCGCGGATGCGGTCGGGCAGCGAGAGCAGCTCCACCGCGGTATCGATCGTCAGCGGCGACAGCAGGCCGAGCACGGTGGCGACGTCCTTCTCGTAGCCGGCGATCAGATCGCGCTCGAGCTTGCGGTCGGCACTGCGACCGAAGATGTCGAGCGGCGTGCCGCGCAGGAACTTAAATTTTGCCAGCACGCGGAACACCGGAAGCATCCACGGGCCGAAGGCGCGCTTCTTCGGGCGGCCGAGCGCATCGACGCCCCTGCTCAGAATGGGCGGGGCCAGGTTGAAGTTGAACTTGAAGTCGCCTTCGAACTGGTCGCGGAGCTGCTTTTCGAAGGCGCTATCGGTGTAGAGGCGCGCGACCTCGTATTCGTCCTTGTAGGCCAGCAGCTTGGCGTAGTTGACCGCAACGGCGCGGGTCAGCGCCTCGTCATAGCCGCCCTGCCTGGCGACGTCGCTGACCTGATCGACCAGCTTGCGGTAGCGTTTCGCGAGGCGGCCGTTCTGGTACGCCGTGAGATGCCTGGTGCGATGCTCGATGACCTCGTCGAGCGTCATTGCGTCCAGGGACTTGGGCGCAACGACCTCATCCGTTCCCTTCAGCATGCCGGCAAGCCGTGCGGGATCGGCGACCGCGAGGCGGCCGAGGCGGAAGGCTTCCTTGTTCATCTTGATCGAGACGCCGTTGACCTCGATCGCCTGCTCGATCGACTCCGCTGACAACGGCAAGAGGCCCTTCTGATAGGCGTAGCCCATCATCATCATGTTGGTGGCGATGCTGTCGCCGAGCAGCTGTTCGGCCGGCTTGGTGAAGTCGAAGAATACCGAGTCCTTGTGCAGCGCGGTTTCCAGCAGCCCGTTCAGCTTGCGGGTCTGGAAGTTGAAATCGCGGTTGAGAACGAAGTCGGCGGTGGGAATGACGTGGCTGTTGATGATGCCGCGGGTGCGGCTGGTGTCGCAGAGTGAGATGGTGTCCTTGGCAACCGCGACCACCTCATCGGCGGCGAGCACGACATCGGCCGTGCCCGTGACGATGCGCGAGCAGGTCACCTCTGCCGGATGATCGGACAGGCGGACGTGGCTCAGCACCGCCCCACCCTTTTGCGCCAGGCCCGACATATCGAGGATCATCGAGGCCTTGCCCTCGATATGGGCGGCCATGCCGAGCAGCGCGCCGATGGTCAGCACGCCGGTCCCGCCGACGCCGCCGACAGCGATGTTGTAGGGCTTGTCCAGGTTGGGGCGCGATGCCGGCTCGGGCAGATCGCCGATATCGCCGACGCCCGCCGGCGCGCGCTTGCGCATCTTGCCGCCGTCGACGGTGACGAAGGACGGACAAAAGCCTTTGACGCAGGAATAATCCTTGTTGCAGGTCGACTGGTTGATGGCGCGCTTGCGGCCGAACTCGGTCTCGAGCGGCTCGACCGAAATGCAGTTCGATTGCACCGAGCAATCGCCGCAGCCTTCACACACGGCAGGATTGATCAGCACACGGCGCGCCGGATCCTCCATCGTGCCGCGCTTGCGGCGGCGCCGCTTCTCGGCGGCGCAAGTCTGCACGAACACGATCGCGGACGCGCCCTTGACCTTCCGCAGGGTCTTCTGGACCGCGTCGAGTTCGTCACGATGCGCGGTCTTGACGCCGGGCGCGATCTCGTTCGCCGGATAGGCGTCGGGATTTTCTGAGACCAGATAGATCTCGCGGATGCCTTCGCTGTGTAGCTGGAAGGTGATCTGCTGCGGCGACAATTCCCCGTCGACATGCTGGCCGCCGGTCATCGCGGTCGCGTCGTTGTAGAGGATCTTATAGGTGATGTTGGCGCCGGAGGCGATCGCCTGGCGGATCGCGAGGCTGCCGGAGTGGAAATACGTGCCGTCGCCGAGATTGGCGAAGACGTGCTCTTCCTTTGTGAAGGGGGCAACGCCGACCCACGGCACACCCTCGCCGCCCATGTGGGTGAAGGTCTCGGTGGAGCGATCCATCCACAGTGCCATGAAGTGGCACCCGATGCCGGCAAAGGCGCGACTGCCTTCGGGCACCTTGGTCGAGGTGTTGTGCGGGCAGCCGGAGCAGAAATAGGGGGTGCGGGCGACAGGCGCGGTCGCCTGCATTTGCGACGCCTGGCGGCCGTTGAACCAATCGGCCTTGGCGCGCAGCATCGTTGCAATTTCGGGATTGAGATCAAGTCGAAGCAGCCGCTCGGTGAGCGAGCTGGCCAGTGAGGCGACGCTGAGTTCTTCGGCAAAGGGGAGGAAGCGCTTGTCGTGGTCGTCCATCTTGCCGATGATGCGGGGACGGACATCGTCGCGCCAGTTGAACAGCTCCTGCTTCACTTGGTTCTCGACGATCTCGCGGCGCTCTTCGATGATGAAGATTTCCTCGAGGCCCACGGCGAATTGCCTGACGCCTTCCGGCTCCAGAGGCCAGGGCATGCCGATCTTGTACAATCGAAGCCCGATCTTGGCGGCGACCTCGGGCGTAATCCCGAGCTCGCGCAGCGCCTGCCGGATATCCTCGTAGCTCTTGCCGGACGCCATGATGCCGTAGCGGGCGTTGGGCGAATCCATGGTGATGCGATTGACCTTGTTGGCGCGTGCAAAGGCGATCGCGGCAAAGCCCTTGTAGTCCTGCAGGCGGCGGTCCTGGGCGAAGCGGTCGTCGGGCCAGCGCAGATTGAGGCCGCCTTCGGGCATCTCGAAATCGGTCGGGATCACGAACGGCGTCATCTCGTCGGTGAGGTCGATCTCGGCGGTGGTCTCCACCGTCTCCGTGATCACCTTCATGCCGACCCAGCAGCCCGAGTAGCGCGACATCGCGATACCCAGAAGACCCATCTCGATCATCTCGTGTACGCTCGACGGGTAGAGATAGGGCATCAGCGCCGACATGAAGGCGTGGTCGGATTGATGCGGGACCGTCGAGGATTTTGCGCCGTGGTCGTCGCCGGCGAGACACAAGACGCCGCCGTTCTTGGCGGAGCCCGCGGCATTGCCGTGGCGGAAGACGTCGCCGCAGCGATCGACGCCGGGGCCCTTGCCGTACCAGATGCCGACCACGCCGTCATACTTGGCGCCGGGCGAGAGGTTGAGCTGCTGCGAGCCCCAGACCGCGGTCGCGGCTAGATCCTCGTTCACGCCGGGTTGGAATTTGATGTTGTACTGCTCGAGATGCTTGCGCGCGGCGAAGAGCTGCTGGTCATAGCCGCCGAGCGGCGAGCCGCGATAGCCGGAGATGAAGCCGGCGGTGTTCAATCCCGCGGCACGGTCGCGCCGGATCTGGGCCATCGGCAGGCGGACCAGAGCCTGAATGCCGGTCGTGAAAATATGTCCGGTGTCCTGGGTGTATTTCTGATCGAGACTGATCGGACCCTGGTTGATGCCCATTATGTCCTCTTCCGCCCTTTTGAGCGTTGGCTGCTTAAGCCGTTGCCTGCCCGTTGTTTTTAGCTAGGGCGCGCCGACCATTTCCGCCACTCTATGTCGGATATTTCACGCTCCGCATCACAATTCTGGACCAAAGGGAGCGCCGGGTAAAAATCGCAATTTCGTGGCTGCATTGGCATCCGCGATTTTCATTTTGTGTCACCATACCCCCGCCGTCGCGCAACGAATTGACGCCCCGTCATCCGGGACGGCGTCGATGGGTCGCAGGAGAGGCTTTCGATGCGGACGATTCTCACTGGCCTGGCTCTCGTGGGCCTGGCGTTGTGCAGTGCGGTTGCGAGCGCGGCCGGCGCCGCCGAGCCGTCACCGGAGCTGATCGCCTACGGCAAGTCGCTGGTGGAGGCCGGCGACTGTGCCGGCTGCCACACCGCCGATCCCGCCAAACCGTTCGCGGGCGGAAAGCGCATCGACACACCATTCGGCGCGATCTATGCCCCGAACCTGACGCCGGACCGCGACACCGGCATCGGCGCCTGGACCGACACCGATTTCACTCGCGCCGTGCGCACCGGTGTCGCCCCAGACGGCTCCAACTATTACCCGGCGTTCCCCTACCCCTATTTCACGCGGATGACGAAGGACGACACGCTGGCGATCCGGGCCTATCTCGGAACGCTCGCGGCCGTCACCAGCCGCAACAAGCCGCCGGAACTACGCTGGCCGTTTGGCTATCGTGGCCTGATGCGGATCTGGAACATGGTCTATTTCAAACCCGGCCTATTCGAACCGGACCAGAGCCAGAGCGCGGCGTGGAATCGGGGCGGCTATCTCGTCACCGGGCTCGGTCATTGCGGCGCCTGCCATACGCCGAAGAACTATTTTGGCGCGGACAAGCAGGCGCAGGCCCTCGCGGGCAACGAGGTGGGCGGCTGGTACGCGCCACGGCTCGATGGCGCCGCCCGCACCGGGCTGAAATCGTGGAGTGTCGAAGACATCACGGAATATCTTCAGAGCGGGCGCAACGCCAGGAGCCATGCCAGCGGGCTGATGGCGGAGGTGGTCGTCAATTCGACTTCGAAGATGAGCGATGCCGACGTGCGCGCGATCGCGGTTTACCTGAAGAACCTGCCGCCGGCACGGCGTGAGACGATCGTGACGCCGCCTGACGATGCCGAGATGAAGGCCGGCAAGGCCATCTACGCCAAGTTCTGCATCGCCTGCCACGAGGCCGACGGATCCGGCGCACCGCGCATCTATCCGCCGCTGCCCGCCAACGCGCTGCTGCAATCGGTCAATCCGTCCTCGACCTTGCGCATCATCCTCGACGGCGCCCACACCGTGACGACCCCGCGCGCGCCCAACACCGGGGAGATGCCGGCCTATTCCAACCAGCTGTCCGACGCAGAGGTCGCGGCGGTGACGAACTACATCCGCAATTCCTGGGGCAACGCCGCGCCGCTGGTGACGCCGGCGCAGGTGGCGAGGGCGCGGAAGCAGGAGCCGTAGCTCAAGGCTCCCGCTCCTCCTCTTCCGTGAAGACGAATTTCGGCATTTCCCATTTGTAGCGCACCGCGAGCAGGCGGAAGCTGATGCCGAGGGCGAATGTCAAAATGGTCCAGAGCTCGGCGTTCGGCTTGAGACCGAACGCGGTGGCATAGAACAGTCCCGTCACCACCGAGACGCTGGCATAGAGCTCGGAGCGAAACAGCAGCGGCACGTCGTTGCAGAGCACGTCCCGCAAGACGCCGCCGGCACAACCGGTCACCATCCCGGAAACGATGACGATCGGCAGCGTGGCATCCATCTGCCAGGCGATGTCGCAGCCGGTCATGGTGAAGACGACGAGGCCGATGGCATCGAGCACGATGAAGGCCAATTTCAACCGGTGCACCAGCCGCGCTATCAGAATGGTGAGGAAGGCAGCTCCCCCGGCGAGTGCGAGGTAGATGGGATTTTGCACCCAGGCCAGCGGATAATGCCCCAGGAAGAGATCGCGCAAGGTGCCGCCGCCGAGCGCGGTGATGCAGCCGAGGAAGCAGACGCCGAGCCAATCCATGCTGCGGCGGCCTGCAGCGAGCGCGGCGGTCATGCCTTGCGCCGCGACCGCAACCAGCGACAACAGATGCAGCACGCTATCGCTCGGCGGCAAGCCCCACATCGTTTTATTCCCTTCCGTCAGCGGAGCTTACGCTTCAGGTTCCCCAGCGAACAGGTTCCCGATTTCCCCGCGGGCGCAACATGCGACGAAAGCACTAACGAGGGCGGAACAGAATCTCGCATCCACGGGTTGTCCCGCCGCAATAATCGAGGAGAACCAATCGATGGCTGACGACCGTTTTATCAACGATCCGTACCGCCCGAATCTCGCCGATGATGAGTATCGCAATGCGGCGCGACGGGATGCCCAGCTTCAGGTCGACCCGGAGCTTGGCGAAGGCCCCGCCTCCAGCGGCAAGGTAGCCCTGTTCGCAGTGGCAATCGCCTTGGTGGTGGGTGCCGTATTCTACGGCCTGAACAACACTGGCACCAGCAACCAGGCCAGCACCACGCCGGCGACGCAGACCGCCCAGCAGGCACCGGCTACCAATCCGGCCGCACCTCCCGGCATGCGCGACGTGACGCCGCGCACCAATACCGGGCCGGGCGTAACCACGGGCGCCGCGCCGAGCAAGCCGGCCCCAGATACGCCGGCACCGGCTGACGGCGCGAAGTAACGAATTGCAACAATATGCGACAGCGGCGGGATTCACATCCCGCCGCTTTCGTTTGTCTTAGCTGAACATCTTGTTGAGCTCGCCGCCGGGATAGCCGCTCGCCAGCTCCGCGAAGGTCCCCTTCTCCGCCATTTCCTTCGCGGCCCGCATGAAGCCGCCCCAAGCGGCGCGAGCGAGTGAACCGCCGACGCTGATCCGGCGCACGCCAAGATCGGCAGCTTCCTGCAATGACAGCCCGGAGCCGCCGATCAACAGGTTGAACGGTTTGGGTGCGACAGCCTTCACCACCGCCGCGATGTCTTCGCGCGTTTTCAGGCCCGGCGCGTAAAGGCAGTCGGCACCGGCATCGGCGTAAGCGGTGAGCCGGTCGATGACGAGCTTGAGGTCGGTCACGCCCCACAGATAAGCCTCGCAGCGACCAACCAGCAGAGCGCCGCTATCGCCGATCGCCTTACGCGACGCCTTGATGCGCTCGACTGCGAGTGCGCGCTCGTAGATCGGCTTGTCCTTGTCCCCAGTGGAGTCCTCGATCGACAAGCCGGCAACCCCGGTGCGCACACAGCGCTCGACATTGTCCGCGACCTTGTCCGGCTCGACCGCAAAGCCGCCCTCGAAATCCGCGTTCACGGGGATATCGACGGAGGAGCTCAATGCTGCCAGATGCTGACAGACATCCTCGACAGAGACCTTGTTGTCGGCCTTGCCGATGGTCCAGGCAAAGCCCGCACTCGACGACGCCAGCGCCTTGAAACCGAGATGCTGCAACGCTTTCGCGCTGCCGACGTCGACCGGATTGGGCAGGATGAAGCAGCCGCTCTCGTGCATCTTTCTGAAGGTCGCGCGCTTGTCAGCAGTTGTCACATGCATGTTTCTCTCCCTTGTTGGCCGCGCAGAGATGGGGACGTGCCGCCGCGAGCGCTAGTGCGCGTCGTGCACCGCGCGGCTGTCCTTCGGCGCCTGCTCGCGATCATTCATGCTGTAGTCACGGATGACGCTGGCGATACGCAAATGATAGTCGGCGAAGATCTTTGCGCGGCCCTTGGCCTGAGTGCGGCGATGCTCCATCGTGTTGCGCCAGGCTTGCACGGCCGCCTCGTCCCGCCAGAACGACACCGACAAGATCTTGCCCTTGTCGGTCAGGCTCTCGAAACGCTCGACCGAGATGAAGCCGTCGATGGTTTGCAGGATCGGCTTGAGGTCGGCCGCGAGGTCGAAATAATCCTGGCGGTGTTCCGGCTTCGGCCAGACCTCGAAGATCACGGCGATCATGGGCGTCTCTCCTTGAGTTGATGGCCTACGATACCACTTACAAAACCACTTGGCGCAGAAACGTGCGCTCTTCCGCGAGGATGAATTTGTGCTCCTCGGCGAAGTGGAAGTTGGCCATACCTTCCGTATCCTGACGCAGCCGGGCGCGATAGGCCTCATACGCAGCCAGACTCTCGAAGGTGATCAGCGCGAACGCGATATTGTTGGTGCCCTCGTGCGGCATGAAATAGCCGATCAGATCGCCGCCGCATTTCGGGATGATGGTGAGCCAGCGCTTCGAATACTCCTCGAACTGCGCGCGCTTGAAGGGATCAAGCTGGTAGCGGATGAAGACGGTGACAGACATGATGGGCTCCTCTGGTTCCACACCGCCATTGCGAGCGCAGCGAAGCAATCCAGGAATCCCTCTGCGGAGGCAGCCTGGATTGCTTCGTCGCCAGTGCAAAATTGCTTCGCAATTTTGTCACGGGCTCCTCGCAATAACGAGCAACCCACGCTACGCGCTTGCCCGACCGCAATGCTTCGGCTACCATCGAAGCATGAAATCAGGTCCTGACATCGCCATGATCGCCTCGCTCGTCGGAGATCCCGCACGCGCCAATATGCTCACGGCGCTGATGAACGGCCGCGCGCTCACCGCGAGCGAGCTGGCGCAGGAGGCCGGCATCACGCCGCAGACCGCGAGCTCGCATCTTTCCAAGCTCGAGGCCGGTGGCCTGATCGAGCCGGAGAAGCAGGGCCGCCACCGCTACTACCGCCTCACCGACGACGATGTCGCCGGGGTGCTGGAGGGGCTTGCGGGCCTCGCCGCGCGGACCGGCCATATGCGCGTGCGCACCGGGCCGAAGGATCCGGCGCTGCGGCGTGCCCGGATCTGCTACGACCATCTCGCCGGCGATCTCGGCGTGCAGATGCTGGACACCCTCCGCGCGCAAAACCTGGTCAGGCAGAAGAAGCAGGAGATCGAGCTGACGGCCGAGGGCGAGCGCTTCCTGGCGAAGCATTTGCAGATCTCGCCCGACATGCTCGCCCATCCGCGCCGGCCGGTCTGCAAGGCCTGCCTCGACTGGAGCGAGCGGCGTCACCATCTCGCCGGCACGCTGGGCGCCGCCATGATGCAGCGTTTCGCCGAGCTGAAATGGGCCGCTCGCGACGCCACGCCCGGCAGCCGCGTGGTAAATTTTACGCGCACCGGCGAGAAGCAGTTTGCCGCCTTGTTCGGGACTGCGAAGGACTGAACACAAGCGCGTGTAAGCGTCTCTCGTCGTCATGGCCGGGCTTGACCCGGCCATCCCAATCTTTAGTGCAGTTTGCGCGGCACCACGTGGATGCCCTGGCATTCGCCTCGCCGAAGCGGCTTCGGCCGCGCAGGCGGGTCAAGCCCGGGGCATGACGGAGAATGTGTCTCCTAGCGCTAACATGACTCAGAGCCTTCAATGATCCGCCTCCTCCCGGCCGTGCTTTGCACGGCTCTTCTCGCCGCTCCTCTTACATCCCACGCCGCCAACACCGCCCCGCGCGAACCCTACGGCATCGCGCTCGAAGGCTTTGCCTATCCCTATCCCGTGCACCTGCTGCCTCTGATCAATGACAGCGAGCAGCTCAGCATGGCCTATATGGACGTGCCGCCTGCGCAGCCGAACGGCCGCACCGTCGTGCTGCTGCACGGGCGCAATTTCCCGTCGAGCTACTGGGCGCCTGTTATCAAGATGCTGAGCGAGGCCGGTTACCGCGTCGTGGTGCCGGACCAGATCGGCTTCGGCAAATCCTCCAAGCCGACGGGCGAGCTCCATTTCGACACTCTGGCGCGCAACACCATCGCGCTGCTCGATCATCTGAAGATCGACAAGGCCGAGATCGTGGCCCATTCGCTCGGCGGCATGCTGGGCGTCCGCATCGCCCGCGCCTTTCCCGACCGCGTCGCCCACCTTGTTCTGACGGCCCCGATCGGACTGGAAGATTACCGCCTCTATGTGCCGCCGACGCCGACCGAGAAGATGATCGAGACCGAAGACAAGCTCACGGCCGATGGCTATCGCAAGCAGCTTCAGACCAATTATGCCATCAAGCTGCCGGCTGAGGCGATCACGCCGTTCATCGACGCCCGCTTCAACATCAAGGGCAGCCCGGACTATCCACGCTGGCTGCGCGCCTTCGTCAGTTCCGGCCAGATGATCTATCGCGAGCCGGTGGCGCACGAGATCGCACTGATCACCGAGCCGACGCTATTCATCATGGGCGCCGACGACCACAACGCTCCGGGCCGGCCGAACGCGCCGGAGGCGCTGCGCGCGAAAATGGGAGAGAACGCCGAGCTGGCGAAGGCACTCGCGGCGAAGATGCCGAATGCGCAGGCCGAGGTGATCCCGGACACTGGCCATCTCGTCTTCCTGGAGGCGCCTGAGAAGTACAGGGAGCTGGTGCTAGGTTTTCTCGGCCGCTAGCGTCATTGCTGTCGTCCGGAGCCGCGTGCGGGGAATGTTCATGCCGCATTCAGGTCATGATTGGCAGATTTGGCTGGCGTCGTGTCGGCATGTTGGGATTTTAACGTGTCGAATCGTGTCTTTTAATTCATGGTGCGCCGAAAAGCGCCAAGCCCCCCTACCTGCCCCCAAAACCTACACCCAAGGACGAGAAGGAAGATCAAATGAAATACCTGTTTGCCGCCGTGATGCTCGCCAGCGCGGTCGTTGGTTTCAGCGAGGCGGCCAGCGCCGCCGGCGGTTGCGGCCCCGGCTGGTATCGCGGCGCCTATGGCGGCTGCCGCCCGATGCGCGGTCCGGTCGTTGTCCGCCCGGGTCCGATCATGGTTGCGCCGGCCCCCGTCGTCGTCGTGCCGCGCGCGCGTGTGTGCCCCTACGGCTTCCGCTGGTACGCCGGCCGCTGCCGCCCGTTCTGATCTCGTTTTTTTCGCATTGCGAAATGGCGGCGCGGCGAAAGCCTGCGCGGCCATTTTCTTTTTGAACGCCTGACGTCGCACCGGGATGTTTCGAATCAGAACGGGGACCGCCGATCGCGGTCCCCGTTCAAGCCTGGTGCGCGAAGCTTACCAATGGCGGCGGTGCCATCGCCGGCGATGCCAGCCCCAGTGACGGCGGCGCCAACCCCAATGGCGATGGCGGCCGTGCCAGTGCACCTGCTCCGGCTTCAACTGCGCGGCCTCTTCGCTGCTGGTGACTGCGGGATGAGCGTCGGGATTGCCTTGCGGCATGCGGGGGTCACCGAGCGGCTGCGGCGCCAGCGGCGCAGCCTTTGCGGCGGTCGTGAACGCGGCAGCTCCGGCCGCGACACCGATTGCAAATTTTAAAAAGTTCCGGCGCTCCATGACTTCTTTCCTCCTGGATGGTCGTGCCAGTGATGCAGAGGCGAGTGTCGTGGTGACGACATGAACCGAAGCTGAATCGCGCGTTCAGCTTCGCTGCGAGTCCGACGGTGACAGCCCGCCGCCCGGGCGCTACTTGCCAAACTCCTGCGCCAGCACCAGCAACTCGCGCGTGCGCGTCACGTCGGGCCAATCGCGGTTGAAATCGGCTACCAGCTGCGTCAGCGCATCGCCCTTCAACATGGCATGCAGCGCAGCCTCGCTCTCGAACTGATACATCGCCTGATGCAGTGACGGATCGTCGAGGCTCCAGAACCGCCAGGCCTTGCTCACACCGAACGCCTTCATCGCGTCGGGCAGATGTTCGGTCTCGTACCATCTGTCGAAGGCGGCGCGCTTGCCGGCATCGGTGACGACGGCGCGGACGACGAAGAAGGCTGACGGCATCGGATTTCCTCCTGTTGTTTGGGGTGAGACTAGCCGGTTACGTCGGCGACGACAAAAAAGGACGGCACCGGTGTCGGAACGCGCATCTCTCACCCGTCCTATGCCTGAACAGCAGACGGAGACACCACATGCCCGACCTCACGCTCACCACCTTCGACTGGGTTCCCCCGCCCCCGCGCGGTTTCGTGCGCGATCTTCGGGTGCGCTGGGCGCTCGAAGAAGCCGCATTGCCCTATCGCGTCGCGAGCGCGCCGTTCGACGGGCGCGGCGCCGAGCATCTTGCGCACCAGCCGTTCGGGCAGGTGCCGTGGCTGACCGACGGCGATCTCTCGATCTTCGAGAGCGGCGCGATCCTGCTGCATCTCGGCGGCCTCAGCGCGAAGCTGATGCCATCAGATCCGCGCGGCCGCAACGAAGCCACGGAATGGCTGTTCGCCGCGCTCAATTCGGTGGAGATGGCGAGCCTGCCCTGGACGATGTCGAAGTTCATGGGTCATCCGAGCGATACGGCCGCGTGGAAATTCGTCGACGACTTCCTAAAACTCCGCCTCAAGCACATGGAGGCGGTGCTGGCCAACCGCGAATGGTTGGCAGGCACGTTCTCCGTCGCCGACATCCTGATGTCAGACGTGCTGCGCATCGTCCATCAGTTCGATGGCCTCGCAGACAGTCCCGCCTGCCGCGCCTACGTCGCGCGCGCCACCGCCCGCCCGGCCTTCGCCAAGGCCCACGCCGACCAGATGGCGCATTTTGCGGCGGCGGACGCGACCCGCTGACGCCGCGCCCGCGTGAGATGTGACGTGCCTCACATAATGAATCCGGCGATGGCCGTAGGGTTACGGCGATCAAATCATCCCTGCGGAAGGTGACACATGGCCCGCATCGCATATCTCAGAGACCAGCTTGCCCGCGCCGAACGGCTGGCAAAGGCGATCCTCGACCGGCAAACCGCGGAGCAGCTTCAGGCGTTTGCAGCCGAATGCCGCGAGGAGCTGCAGGTGCTGTCGCGCAGGGCTGCGGCGTAAGGCTGCTCGGTTACACGAGCTTCATCGGCGTATCGGCGACCACGCGAAGGTCAATGCGGCTGATCAGTTGAGACCGAAGCGCCTCCGCATCCCCAATCGCGCTCTCCGTCTGCCGCAGCGTGCTGACGTTCGAACCGAGCGAGACAATCCCGCCGAGCACCAGAGCGATCGATCCGAGCGCGGCGGTCTGACCCATCCCAAGCAAACCGAAGATCGTGATCAACAACAGCGCGCCGCCGCCCCCGATCGCGAGCTTGGACGCCAGGATGTACTTGCGGCATCGCTCGGCGATCTCGGCCAAAGCCTCGATCCGCGCTTCGATGTCTGAAATCTCGTCGGTCGGATCGTCTTCGGTCATTGGATTTGGATCGAGGATGCCAACTCAGAAACAGAATCGGTAGCCCGCATGAGCAAAGCGACATGCGGGACTTGGATAGACAAACCCGGATGCCGCTACGCTCATCCGGGCTACAAGTTCGCCCTCACAACGGCAAATTGTCGTGCTTCTTCGCCGGCGTTTCCACCTTCTTGTCCTTCAGCATCGACAGCGCCCGCGCGATCCGCTTGCGGGTCGAGTGCGGCATGATGACGTCGTCGATGTAGCCGCGCTCGGCGGCGATGAAGGGGGAGAGGAAGCGGTCTTCGTATTCCTTGGTTCTTGCGGCGATCTTGTCGGGGTCGCCGATGTCGGCGCGGAAGATGATCTCGACCGCGCCCTTGGCGCCCATCACCGCGATCTGGGCGGTCGGCCAGGCGTAGTTCATGTCGGCGCCGATCTCCTTGGAGGCCATGACGTCGAAGGCGCCGCCATACGCCTTGCGGGTGATGATGGTGACCAGCGGCACGGTGCACTGCGAATAGGCGAACAAGAGCTTGGCGCCGTGCTTGATCAGGCCGCCATATTCCTGCGCGGTACCCGGCAGGAAGCCCGGCACGTCGACGAAGGTGACGATCGGGATGTTGAAGGCATCGCAGAAACGCACGAAGCGCGCCGCCTTGCGCGAAGCGTCGGAGTCGAGCACGCCGGCCAGCACCATGGGCTGGTTGGCGACGAAGCCCACCGTGCGGCCCGCGATGCGGCCGAAGCCGGTGACGATGTTCTTGGCAAAAGCGTCCGCGATCTCGAAGAAGTCGCCCTCGTCCACGACCTTCAGGATCAGCTCCTTCATGTCGTAGGGCTTGTTCGGATTGTCGGGGATCAGCGTGTCGAGCGACATGTCGACGCGGCCGATGTCGTCGAAGCTCGGCCATTCCGGCACACCGTCAGTGTTGTTGGACGGCAGGAAGTCGATCAGGCGCCGCATCTGCAAGAGCGTCTCGACGTCGTTCTCGAAGGCACCGTCGGCGATCGAGGAGCGCGTGGCATGCACGGAAGCGCCGCCAAGCTCTTCCGCGGTGACGACCTCGTTGGTGACGGTCTTCACCACGTCGGGGCCCGTGACGAACATGTAGCTGGTGTTCTTCACCATGAAGATGAAGTCGGTCATCGCAGGCGAATAGACGTCGCCGCCGGCGCAGGGGCCCATGATGACGGAGATCTGCGGGATTACGCCGGAGGCGAGCACGTTGCGGCGGAACACGTAGGAATAGCCGGCCAAGGCAGCGACGCCTTCCTGGATGCGAGCGCCGCCCGCATCGTAGAGGCCGATGATGGGCGCCCTCGCCTTCATCGCCATGTCCTGCAACTTGGTGATCTTCAGTGCGTGGGTCTCGGACAGCGAGCCGCCGAACACTGTGAAGTCCTTGGCGAAGACAAACGTCTTGCGGCCGTTGACGGTGCCCCAGCCGGTGACGACGCCGTCGCCGGGCACCTTGTTCTTCTCCATGCCGAATTCGGTGGAGCGGTGCTCGACGAACATGTCGAATTCCTCGAACGATCCCTTGTCGAGCAAGAGCTCGATGCGCTCACGCGCGGTCAGCTTGCCGCGGGCGTGCTGCGCCTCGATGCGCTTCTCCCCGCCGCCGAGCTTTGCGCCGGCACGACGGTCTTCAAGGGCGTCCAGGATATTCTTCATTTGCTCCCGCCAGTTCTTAGCCTAAATGCGATTGCCGGGGGTTCTAACACGGCATTTTGCGGGCCGGGAAGCGGCTTTCGGCCCAGCAGGGCTGCCTTGCCGCAGCGGGAAAGCGCAAGGAATTTCAAAGTTTTGCGTAGGAGGCGAGCATGACCGAAGGAACGGCGGAGACCGGCGCGGCGACGGGCGGCGTCAACATCCTGCTGCGGCTGGAGGGCCTGACCCTGTTTGTGGGGATGGTGATGCTCTACTGGACCTGGGACGGCTCCTGGCTGGTCTTTGCCCTGCTCTTCCTTGTCCCCGATCTGAGCTTTCTCGCCTATCTTGCCGACGCCAAACTCGGCGCGATGGTCTACAACGCCGCCCACAGCTACATGGCGCCGGTCGCGCTGCTGACGCTCGGCTTCGGCCTCGCCTCGCCGCTCACACTGTCCATCGCCTTGATCTGGCTCGCCCATATCGGCATCGACCGGGCACTGGGCTATGGCCTCAAATACTCGGCCGGGTTCGGCTTCACCCATCTCGGGCGGATCGGCCAGCAGAAGAGCGGCTGACGCAATTGCAAATCTGGTCCCGCCCGGTTGACCGGGCGCGGCGATTCAGGCTTGCTCAAGGCTTACGATCAGGCGCCGAATGTTGCGTGAGCTCAGTCGGTACGGCGGCGGTCATCATTTCCGGCTGCAAGCATCACCTCATGTCCGCGACGGTCGTTCCCCTGCCGCCGAACTCGTCGTCCGAAACCACCGACTTCCTGCGGCGCATGGCCAGCATGGTGTCGGGGCGGAACGGCGAAATGCTGCTGCGCGCCGCCGCGCTGATCGAGTCGCTGACGCAGCGGGCGATGTCGGCGGAACGCCTCTATCACCGGGAGCACGAAGAGAACACGCGCAACAGCAAATTGCGCGAGGCCGGAGAGATGGCGTCCGACGCCATGGTCAAGCAAATCGACGGGCTGCGCAGCCAGCTTGCCGAAGTCACCGCGGCCGCGGCGGCCGAGCGCGCGGCATTCGATGCCGAGCGCGGCAAGCTGCTCGGCCTGATGCAGCATGCGGAAAGCCATATCGGCCAAGTCACAAGCGAGCTGGAGACGCTGCACGCCTCGATCGACCATTTCAACGAGACCGTCATCTCCGTGCCAATCGAGGTGCTGCGGCTGGCGCGCACCCAGTTCGATTTCCTCTCCGCCGGCTTTGCCCGCAAGGGCGACGTGATCTCGCAGGCGATGAGCGAGATTGGCGGTTTTGCGATCGACCAGGCACTGACGGTGAAGAAGCCTGACACCGCCTGAGGCGAACCGCCGGCCTGCGTCAAATTGACAGCGCGCGGGCCTGTTGTTTTACTCACTGAAAATCACGGGGGAGGATCCGATGCCGTTGGCATACCGCGTCGCCATGGCGCTCTGCATTTCAACGCTGTTCGTCGACATGGGCGCCCACGCACAATCGCTTCCCAGGGAAGTCGCCACCCGCGCCGAGATCTATCCGATCCCCTCGCTCACCCTCTCCGATCAGCAATTCCTCAGCGGTGACGCCGCGGCCGGCAAGCCGGTGACGGTCGCCGGCGAACTGCGTGTGGCGCAAGGCAGCGGAAAACTCGCCGTCGTGGTGCTGATGCACGGCTCGAGCGGCGTCGGCGCAACGACCGAAGCCTGGGTGCACGCGTTCAACGCCATGGGCATCTCGACCTTCGTGATCGACGGCTTTACGGGCCGCGGGCTGACGGTGGTGGGTCCGAACCAGGCCCTCCTCGGCCGGCTCAACCTCGTCATCGACATCTACCGCTCGCTCGAGATCCTCGCAAAACATCCGCGCGTCGATCCTGATCGCATCGTGCTGATGGGCTTTTCACGTGACGGACAGGCGACGCTCTATGCGAGCCTCGACCGCTTCCACAAGCTCTGGAACAAGTCAGGCATCCAGTTCGCCGCTTACATTCCCTTCTACCCCGACTGCTCGACCACCTATCAGAACGACACGGAGATCGCCGCGCGCCCGATCCGCATCTTCCACGGCACGCCCGACGACTACAATCCCGTCAAGAGCTGCAAGGCCTTCGTCGAGCGGCTCAAGACGGCCGGCCGCGACGTGGTGCTGACCGAATATCCTGATAGTGCGCATGGTTTTGACAGTGGGCTGCTCGGCGTCAATACGATTGCCGTGTCCACGGGCGCGCAGACGGTGCGCAACTGCCAGATCCGCGAAGGCGATGGCGGCGTCCTGATGAACGGCGATACGAAAGCGCCGTTCACCTACCAGGATTCCTGTGTCGAGCTCAATCCGCATGTCGGCGGCAATCCATCGACTGCCGCCGAGTCACGTAAAGCCCTGGAGGAGTTTTTGCAGGCGCTGTTCAAGCTGGGTTGAGAAGCATCTCGGCCTGCATGGTTCGAGACGCCCGCTTTGCGGGCTCCCCACAATGAGGGTCTGTCTTCTTACCGCAAACAAGTCCTCATCCTGAGGAGCCTGCGAAGCGGGCGTCTCGATGGATGGCCGCAACAAAACTGCCTCCGCTACGGCTCGCCCGGCTTGAACGGCTCCTGCTTGTCCGGCGGCACGGTCTCTTCGGCCATTGCGAGCAACATCGCGACCATCACGTAATTGCCGGCGAGCGCGGTGAGGTCGACGATCTGCTGGTCGTTGAAGACCTTCTTCGCGCGCGCATAGGTTTCGTCGCCGACCTTCTTCGTCGTGGTGAGCTCGGTGACGAAGTCGTAGACGACGGCCTCCTCCTCGGCCATGTTCGCAGGCCGCTTATTGGCCTTCAGCTCCGCGATGATGTCGGGCGACAGGCCCGCCTTCGCCGCGAGCGGCGCATGGGCGTACCACTCGACCTGCGAGCGCCATTGCCGCCCGATGATCAGGATGGCGAACTCGTTGAGTTTTGTCGGGACCGAGGTTTCCCAGCGCAGATAATGGAACAGGTCGAACAGGCGCTGGCCGAGCACCGGGCTGCGGATCATCGGGTTGTAGGGACCGCCGATGCCGACGCTCGAGACCTTCATGATCTGCTCGCCGAGCGGCTTCTGCTTGGCGTCGAGCTGGTCCATGGTGAGCTGAGGAAAGCGCGGCTCCCTGCTGGTGACGGGACCGGCAAACATCGTGGCGGCGAGCCAGCCGCCTGCGGCGGCAAGCGTGAGCGACGGCAGCCAGAGTGGCGTTGAGTTCATGTTCTCCTCCCGGTTTTTCTTGACCCGGGGGATGCTAGTCGAGCGGCGCCAGCGCGGTATCGCTAGATAGCGCCGATCTCGGCAAGGCAGGCTTGCGTCAGCGGCATGCGCTCTCCGACCAGGCGCGGCTCCTTGCAGTCCATGTTGAGCGCGAACACGGTGTGCGCTTCGCCCTTCTCGGCCCA
Source organism: Bradyrhizobium sp. 35 (assembly GCF_023073215.1). Lineage (NCBI taxonomy): Bacteria > Pseudomonadati > Pseudomonadota > Alphaproteobacteria > Hyphomicrobiales > Nitrobacteraceae > Bradyrhizobium > Bradyrhizobium sp. 35. The sequence goes on along the minus strand of NZ_JADPJC010000108.1, from coordinate 57,798 downwards.
GCCCACCATCCAGCCAAGCGATGGCTCGCCGCGCTCGGCGCCAAGCAGCCCGGACTTGGCGCGAATGACGCTATCGCCGACCTTGGTCACCGGCAGGATGTCAGCGACGAGATCCTGGCTGCGTTTCGAGATCGGCAATGCGCGGCGGCGCAGCCGGTCGATGAAATCGACCTGCTCGACCGGATCGATGCGCAAGGCGCCGGTGAGCCAGAACTGGTCGATGCCGCCGCCGATGTCGCGATTGCCATAGTCGAACAGATCGACGTACTTTTGCATGCGTTCTTGCCCGATCCGGCGCGCGATCTCCTGATAGACCGGCACCGCGCTGACGAGAATCGCGCTGCGCAGCGTGTGGTCCTTGTTCCAGGCCTCGATCGGACGCTTCACGCCGTCCCAGGGAAATACGTCCTTGTCGGGGTCAGTGACCACGCCGGTTTCGAGCGCAATCAACGAGTTCGGAATCTTGAAGGTCGAAGCCGGCAGCTTCGCCTCGCCCGAACGTTCCTTGTCGCTGGCGACGACCAGATAGTCCTCGACCTTGTAGCCGACGAACGTCCCCGCCGTGCCGAGGTCAGTGAAGCGCTTTGCGAGGCTGTCACGGATTTCATTTCGCGGTGGCGCGACGTGAGCGAATGCACGCGATGGCAGGATCGCGGTTGCGGCGAGAAGGCCGAGAGTGGAACGGCGGGTGAGCACTGGCGGTGTCCGTTACGCGATGAAGATGGCCGCGACCATGCAGCCGCTAACGTGGTGAAACGATGACAGCTACCGCCTGCCCGACAGCCGCAGCACGAACACCAGCACTTCGGCGACGGCCTTGTAGAGGTCCGGCGGGATCTCCTCGCCGAGTTCGACCTTGGAGAGCGCACCGGCCAGGATCTCGTTCTCCTCGATCGGGATGTCGTTGGCTTTGGCGATCTCGACGATTTTTTCGCCGATCGTGCCCTTGCCCTTGGCGACGACGACCGGCGCGTTGCTGCCCCTCTCGTAATGCAGCGCAATCGCAAGCTTCGACGGGTCGCTCATGTAGCGCGATCCAGAAAGTGGCCGGCGCGGGCCGGTGCGGGCTGTGGCGGCGTGCCATCGCGGACCAGGATGTCGCCGGGCTTGAGCTCGGCCCTGGTCAGTGCCTGGTTGAGCTCGCCGATTCCGGCGCGAAGCTGCTGTGCGGTCGTCGGCCGCTCCGCCCACATCCGCACGAAGGTCTTGTCACCGTTGAGCGTAATCAAAGCGTGCACGGGGCCGGCGGGCTCGACATTGAGTGTAAAGCGCGCACGCCAGGTGCGCCTGGCGGGATCGGCGGATTCATTGCCGCCGTCGCGCGAGATCTCGAACTGCGCCATTGCAGTGCCCTGCGGCGTTGCGAACGGAATCTCGAAATTCCACTGCGGCACGCTCGGATCGATCCTGTGACCGCTGGCGTCGGTGCGATCGGGGAGCGAAGCAACCTGGAGCAAGGTCTGGCGCGCGATCGCGGCATCGGTGTCGTCGAGCAGGCGATGCACGGTCGCGGCAAGAGGCGTATCCGGTACGAGTGACGGCGAGGCAATGAATTGCGGCGACGGCAGCGCGCCGCGAACCGGTGGTGGCGTCGCGCGCGCGGCGGCTTCGAAAATATGTCCCTCGGGTACGGCCTTGTTCGAGCCCGGCACGTTTCCCGTCATTCGCGGCAGGCTTTGCGTGATCTCTTGCAGGAGGCTGGCGGCAAGGCCTGCGGTCATGCCCCGCGGCACCGCGGCCTGCGGAGCACCGCCAGCGATGTCCGCCAACACAGAGGCTGCGAGATTGACGCTGCGCGGCATTTGCGGTGATTGGGCGATCTCGGGTTCGGTTGCGGGCAATGCGGCTTGCGTCTCCGCGGCAGCGAGCTGCGGTGTCGCCACGGTACCAGCCGGAAGGGCGGCACCTTGCGCCTGTGGCGCGATCGCCTCGAGCGTCGTCAGCGTTTGGCGCAGCACCAGCAATGCCGCCTTCAGGTCTGGCATCGTGCCGGAGGACGGCGTCGCGCCCTCGGCGAGCGAGGCTTCGAGGAATAGGCCGGATTTTTGGAATGCGGATTCAATGTCGCCGCCATCGAGGCCGGTGTTGAGCGGCGTCTGCTGCGCCAGCACGCCTAGCATCGCCTGCTTCAGCCCCGCCGGAAGATCGCTGCCGGTGACGACCGCGGCCAGATTGGCGAACAGCGGCGCCTGGCTGCCCTGCTTTGTGACCGCCTCGGCCGAAGCTACGGTAACGGCGACCTGCTCCGATGGCGTCAGCACGTTGCGTCCCGCACTCGCCGACGGAGCAATCGGCGGGCTGTCAACCAGCGAGGCCACAGCCGGCGTCAGCGTGACCTGATCGGCGCTCGCCTCGCCTGCCCCGCCCATGACGGCGAGCCGGATGGTGCCGCCGTTCTGCGACACCGCAAGCTGGAGATTTTGGCCTGGTGCCAGCGCCACCTCGGACATCACATCCATCGACAGGTTGGCGATCGCGATCCGCACCAGATTATCGGCGAGCACGCTGACGACTCTTGCGTCGACGACGCTGCCGGCCTGCAGCACAAGATCGGGAGTCACCGCGTCAGCAACAGGGCTGGCGGCACTGACGGGAACGATCGAGCTTATCGGCGTCGGCATGGCGAGGGGCCCGGGGAGCGTAGGCCCTACCCTAAGGCCGCCCTCGTAAACCTCTCGTTAAGGACCTTTGGCCGCCGGCGGGTTCACAGCGGCCAAAACCGTCACGGCGGCCTGAAAGTCCCTGAGGCGGGCGGCGCGGCGGCCGACCGCTTCCTCGTCCACGCCCCATTTCTCGTCATTCCAGTCCTCATCGACATAAGCCGCCGCCCAGACCTGGCCGGCATCGCGCACGCCATGGGCCAGCGCCAGCGCCAGCAGGGCCGAGCCGGTCAGGGTGGTGATCACGTGGAGGGCGGCGACCGACCAGGCATCCCTCGGCAGCGCCGCACGCGCGGCCTGGACGGCCGCCTCCGGCTGCGTCACAGGCATGACGCCTTCCGACAGGATGAAATGCCCTCCCAGCGTCTCCGCGGCCCAGAACAACACGGGGTCCCAATGCGCGGCCTCGCGGGCGACGAGCCCCTCGGGATGGCCGGCGCGATAGAACAGCAGATCGGACTGGAGATACTTTGCGAGGTCGTCGCTGACGAGATCGACGCGGTCGACGACGCCCTCGACCACGCTATTGGCGATCCGCGTCAGCGGCATCGTCATGGGATTGATCGTCTCTTTCTGATCCGCCCACTCGGCAGCCACTGCGTCGGCTAGCACGCGCGCAGGGATGATCACCTGGCGGCCGGACGGCGTGCGGATCGCCTTGCCGTCAAGCGTGATGGCAAAGCCGCCCTCAGCCTCAGCGACCCCCACCTCCTTGTAGAAGCGCTTGCGCAGCGGCACGCGCGAGGCCTGGCGGACCAACTCCTGCGGATCAAGCGGGGATCGCCCCGCAGCTTCATCGAACAATTCGCGCATCTGGTTTTCGGCCCTGATCACTCAATGCTAGGCTTGTAAGGTAAGAGCGACGACCGATAAAGCGAGCGGCAGGTATGAGGGAACTTGCAGGCATTGCGGCTCTCCTTGCCGGGTTATGGCCGGCCGCGGCGCAGGCCGGCTTTCGGGCTCCGGAATCGGTGGTCCGCAACGTCTACGCTCATTACGGCCAGGGCGCGCCGGAGCTCTCAAAAGGCCTGCCGCGGGATGGCGCCACCGCCCGGCAATTCTTCGACCCCTCCTTGTGCAAGGTGTGGTCCGCGCCGCGGGTCGAGCCCTACGATTTCCTAGTGCAGAGCCCGAGCTGGAAGCTCGGCCCCGTCGCGATCGCGGTCGTTCGCAGGCAATACGACAAGACCTATGTCGCGGCGAGTTTCGACAATCGCGGCCGGCCGGTGACTCTGAACTTCATCCTGGTCAGCGGACCCGAGGGCTGGTTGATCACGGATGTCCAGAGCCCGCACGATAGCCTGCGGATGTTTCTGGAGCAGTTTCGGAATTGAGCGGGTTTCATGATTCGGGGCGCAGCGAAGCAACCCAATAGCAAACTCAACTACTCCTCCGGCGCGTTCTCGATCGGATCAAACCGGCTCGCATCGAGCCCGAGCAGGTTCCATGACTGCTGCATGTGCTGCGGCAGCGGCGCGGTGGCATCAATGAAGCCGCCGCGGGGATGCGGGATGACGATGCGGCGCGCCAACAGGTGCAGCCGGTTTTGCAGGCCGCCCGGCAGTTGCCAGTTCTCGATGTTGAAATATTTGGGATCACCGACGATGGGGTGGCCGATATGTTCCATGTGGGCGCGCAGCTGGTGGGTGCGCCCCGTCACCGGCTTCAGCGACACCCAGGTCAGCTTGTTGCCGGCGGTCTCGACCACCGCATAATATGTCACCGCGTGGCTTGCGCCCTCATCGCCATGCTGGGCGATGCGCATGATGGTGTCGTCCTCGCTCTCCTCCTTGGCAAGGAAGGTCGAGATGCGGCCCTGCTTTGGCTTCGGCAGCCCCGGCACCAGCGCCCAATAGGTCTTTCGCGCCGACCGCGAACGGAAGGCGCCGGTCAGATGCGAGGCGGCAAAGCGGGTCTTGGCGACTAGGAGACAGCCCGACGTCTCCCTGTCGATGCGGTGTACGAGGCGCGGCTTCTGGCCCTTGGAATCGCGCATCACCTCCAGCATCTGGTCAATGTGTCGCGTCATGCCAGAGCCGCCCTGCACGGCAAGTCCGGCCGGCTTGTTCAGCACGAGAACGTCGTCGTCCTCGTAGATTGTCATCTCCTTCAGCGCGGCAAGCGTCTTTTGCGCCGCCTCCGACTGCGGGTTGGGTGCCTTTGGCGTGTCGAGCTTCAGCGGCGGAATGCGGACGCTCTGGCCCTCCTCCAGGCGGTCCTTGCTGTCGACGCGCTTGCCGTCGACGCGCAGCTCGCCTTTACGAACCACGCGCTGGATGTGGGAGAACGACAGGCCGGGAAAGTGCGCTTCAAGGAAGCGATCGACGCGCATGTTGTTCTCGTCGGCCGTCACCTTGACGGTCTGCACCTTGGTCGGCAGCAATGCCTCGACGGGCTTTGCCGGTGCAGCCTTTTCCGGTTCGGCTTTGGGCGCGCGCCGGTCAACGCGCTCGCTCGCAAAGCGCGGCGGCTTCGTGCCCGGCTTGCCGCCAGGCCGCAGCCCAGCAGGCTTCGCGCTGCGCGCCTTGAACGGACGCGCCTCCTTGCGCTCATCGCGCTCGCGAGGTTTCGGGTTCATTCTCTTGATGCGGCGGCTCATGCGGTGTTTCCAAGCTTTGGTGTCAACTGTGTATCGGCGCGCCGAGGCAGTGACGCGACTTCCGCGCCCATCTCGTTCTCCGCCAGCCGCAGGTCATATTGCTGTTGCAGGTTCATCAGGACGGCGCCTGGCACGAGCGAAGTCATACCAATTCGACTCGTAGAGTACGGCCAACCGCACTTGCGGCGCGTTGCAGTGTATCCAGCGTCACCGAGGGGGTCGCGGGATCAAGGAGCCGATCGAGCTGACGACGACTGGTCCTCATGCGTGCGGCCATCGCCGTCTTCGTGATTCCCTGCGTCTTCATCGCCTCCGTCAATTGCTCAGCGATAAGCTCCTTGAGAGCACGCTCCTCACAAGTCCCAAGTATACCTTGCTCGGTAAGAAACTCGTCGAACGTTTCTTTGCTCACGTGCGCTTTGCTTTTCGTCATCACGTCACCTCTCGCCTGCGCTTCAGCGCAAGGTCAATATCCCGCTTTGGCGCTTTCTGCGTTTTCTTGATAAAGCCGTGGAGCAGGATCATCTGACCGTCTTCCAAACAGAAGATCACTCGCGCAATCCGGTTGCTCGTCGAGATCACTTCGAACCTCCCACAATCCATCCCCCAGCGGGGCACAATGCGGGCGTCCGATCGGCCAACCGAATTCGACTTTCTGAATATCCTTCCCGACAGTTTTTCGATCTTCAGAAGGCAAATCCAATATCCACTCGCGAACAGGATTTCGACCTGTCGAGCTGACGTAGAATCTCGCGGGAAGCTTCTTCGTGCGATCGATCATTCGGCTGCGCTTATGTGTCATTTTTGACACGTAAACGCAAGCGCCTTCTCAGCGACGCAGAACCTACTTCCCACCCCGCTCCTTCCGCAACTTCGCCCAATAATCCAGCCGCTTGCGGATCTCCCGCTCGAACCCCCGCTCGGGCGGGTCGTAGAAGGTCTGGCGGCCCAGGGCTTCCGGGAAATAATCCTGGCCGGAGAAGGCGTCGGGCGTGTCGTGGTCGTATTCGTAAGATGCGCCGTAGCCTTCCGACTTCATCAGCTTGGTCGGCGAGTTGAGGATGTGTTTCGGCGGCAGCAGCGAGCCGGCCTGCTTTGCGACCTGCATCGCCTTGCCGAAGGCGGTGTAGACGGCGTTCGATTTCGGTGCGGTGGCGAGATAGACCACCGCCTGCGCGATCGCGAGCTCGCCCTCGGGATGACCGAGGAAGTCGAAAGCGTCCTTGGCCGCGTTGGCGATGACCAGCGCCTGCGGATCGGCAAGCCCGATATCCTCGACTGCCATGCGCACGACGCGGCGGGCCAGGAACAGAGGGTCCTCGCCGGCATCGAGCATGCGCGCGAGATAATACAGCGCGGCATCGGGATCGGAGCCCCGTACCGACTTATGCAGCGCCGAGATCAAATTGTAATGGCCGTCGGCCGACTTGTCGTAGATCGGCGCCCGGCGCTGCAATATCTCCTGCAACTGCGCGGCGTCGAAAATCTCGTCCTTGCGCGCGGCGCGCCAGACTTCCTCGACGAGCGTCAGCGACGCGCGGCCGTCGCCATCGGCCATGCGCACCAGCACGGCGCGCGCTTCCTCGTCGAGCGGCAGCTTGCGGCCCTCGACCTCCTCGGCATGCGCAAACAGCTTTTCGATCGCGGCCGCGTCGAGCGAGCGAAACACCAGCACGCGCGCCCGTGACAAAAGCGCCGCGTTGAGTTCGAAGGACGGGTTTTCGGTGGTGGCGCCGACCATCACCACCGTGCCGTCTTCCATGACCGGCAGAAACGAATCCTGCTGGGCGCGGTTGAAGCGATGGACCTCGTCGACGAACAGCAGCGTGCCCTTGCCCATCTCGCGGCGTGCACGCGCGGCCTCAAAGGCCTTCTTCAAATCGGCGACCCCGGAGAACACCGCAGAGATCTGCTCGAAATGCAGATCGGTGGCGTCCGCGAGCAGCCGCGCCACCGTGGTCTTGCCGGTGCCGGGCGGGCCCCAGAACACCAGTGAGCCCAGCGTACGCGTTTCCAGCATGCGCGTCAGCGCGCCGTCGGGACCCAGAATGTGATCCTGGCCGACGACCTCCGAGAGCGCGCGCGGCCGCAGCCGATCCGGCAGCGGATGCGGAGCCTCGTGATCGAGCCCCGCCGCGGCGAAGAGAGTTGGCGTCTCCTGTGGTCGCTTCGGACTCATCCGCCCAGCGTGACGTTGATCTGCTGGCCGCCACGCACCAGCGTGATGCGCCAGATGCGCTGGCGCTCGGCCGCCGCCTTCTCGAGATCGCTGGTCTTGCTGATCTTTTGGTTGTTGACCGCCAGGATGACGTCGCCCTTCTGGAAGCCGACATTCGCGGCCGCACTGTCGCCGCCGAGATCGGTGACCACGACGCCTTCGGTGTCGGCATCCAGATGCAGCTCGTCGGCCAACGCCGGGGTGATGGTCGAGACCTTCGCACCTTGGAGAGGCGAGCGCGCGGTGATGACGAGCTCGTTGCGGCCGGCATCGGGCGCGGCGTCCAGCGCCACCGTCAGCTTGATCGGCTTGCCACCGCGCTGCACGTCGATCTGCGCGGTGCCGCCAAGCGGCCGTGTGGCGAAACGATAGTCGAAGGCGTTGGGATCATCCACGGTCTGGCCGTCGATCGAGACGATCAGGTCGGAGGATTTCAGCCCGGCCTTGGCCGCCGGTCCGTTCGGAACGACGCTTGCGACCAGCGCACCGGTCGGCGAACGCAGGCCGAGACTCTCGGCGATCTCCGGCGTCACCGCCTGCAATTTCGCCCCTAACCAGGGCCGCTTCACCGCCTTGCCGCCGCCCTTGGCGGAGGCGACGACGACGCGCACCATGTTGGCGGGGATCGCGAAGCCGATGCCCTGCGAGCCGCCGGAGCGCGAATAGATCGCGGTGTTGATGCCCGCGAGCCTGCCGTTCATGTCGACCAACGCGCCGCCGGAATTGCCAGGATTGATCGCCGCGTCGGTCTGGATGAAGAACTGGTAGTCGGTGATACCGACCTGCGTGCGCGCCAAGGCCGAGATGATGCCGTGGGTCACGGTCTGGCCGACGCCGAAGGGATTGCCGATCGCCATCACGACGTCGCCTACCATCAGCTCGTCCGAATTGGTGAATTCGAGAGCCGGAAACTTCTCCTTGGTGTCCTTCAGACGCAGCACCGCGAGATCGCTGCGAGAGTCCTTCAGCACGATCTCGGCCTCGAACTCACGCTTGTCCGACAGGGACACCTTGACCTGGTCGGCGCCTTCGATGACGTGGACGTTGGTGACAACGAGCCCCGACGCATCGACGATCACGCCCGAACCGAGCGAGCGCTGCACCTGCTCCTGCTGTTGACCGGGCACGCCGAAGAACCGGCGGAAGATCGGGTCGTCGAGCAGCGGGTTGCGGTTCTGCACCACCTTGGCGGCGTAGACGTTGACAACCGCCGGCTGCACCCGCTGCACGATCGGCGCATAGGACAGCCGCAGTTCGGCGGGCGAGGACGGCACTCGGCGGTCCTGCGCAGCGGCCGGATTGAAGTTGGCCGAAAAGGCTATGCACAGTGCCGTGGCGACGGCGCTCCAGGTCGATCGAAACATTCCTACCTCTTGGAAAAGACGCCGGAATATAGGCGCGTTCGCCCCCCATTAGAAGGGCGCCCGGCGGCATATTCGACCCCCTTTGGCGTGTCCGGCCTGCAAGCTGTGCGTGCGAAACAGCAATTTGCCGGGGCTGTGGATTGGCATGATGTGCGTCATCTTGCATGGTGGTGCAAGGCGGATTCGGTTGCGGCGAATTTACACCAGTGGGAACCGCGCAACCGGCCGCAGCGTCGCGGGGTAGTCATCGATCAAACCTAGGCTCTCCGCCAGCGACTTGGGGAAGTTCGTCAAACGATGGAGTCATGACGTGAGCAGGACAAGAATTGCAGCCACGGCGATGGGTCTCGCCGCCGCACTGGCAGCCTCGCAGGCCCAGGCCCAATCGGCGAGCAGCAGCGACCAGGAGATCGCGCTCCTGAAGCAGCAGCTGAAGATGCTGGAGCAGAAGCTCGACAAGCTCCAGAGCCAGACCGCCGCGAATACCGCGGCCACAGCGAAGGCCAGGCTTGAGGCGAAGGCGGAGGCGAAAGCTGAAGCGCGTTCCGAAGCGAAGGCCGCCGTCGCCAACGCCAACGCGGCGATCCCGCTCAAGGGACCGGCGCCCGCATCCGGCGTCGTCGTGACAATGCCGAACAACCGACCGACCATCTGCACTGCCGATGGGGCTAACTGCGTCGGGATCACAAGCCGTGTGCATTGGGATGTCGGCGGCTACGACTATCGGCCCAACACGGCGGCGACCGTGCCGCAAAAGCTCGACAGCGGCGAGAACGTCCGCCGCGCCCGCATCGGTGTCGCCGGCAAGTTCTTCCACGACTGGAATTTCGCGCTGGTCTACGACTTCGGCGGCTCCTCCGACGGTTTTGGCGGCGCAGCTCCGGGTTCGCTGCCCGGCGGCGGCGTCTCCGGCATCGAGAACGCCTATCTCAGCTATACCGGCCTGAAACCGTTCGGCGGCAAGATGGCCATCGAAGGCGGCATCATGGACCTGCCCTACACCCTCGATGAGGCCACGAGCTCCAACGACATCATGTTCATGGAACGCGCCTCGGCGGGGATCGTCGCCACGAGCATCGCTGCGGGCGACTTCCGTTCGGCGGTCGGCACGCGCTGGTACAACGACGTGTTCTGGGCTGGCGCCTATGTCACCGGTCCCGCCACCGGTGCGATCCACTCAGCGTCGAGCGTTGCGCCGAACGGCACCACGGAACAATACGGCGCGGTCGCGCGTGTCGCCGGCCAAGTCGTCAGCGGCAAAGACTACTCGGTCCATCTCGGCGGCAATGCCGAATGGCTGATCCAGCCGACGCGCAATCTGGTGACGGGTGCACAGACGGTGACGCTGAACGATCGTCCGGAACTGCGCATCGATCCCACGGCGCTGGCTACGACCGGCGCAATCGCCAATGCCTCCGGCGCGCAGGTCTACAGCGTCGAAGCGGCCGCCACCTATGGACCGCTGATCCTGCAAGGCGAGTATTTCTGGTACAACATCGATCGCAGCGCCAATACCGGCCTGCCGCCGCTGGGTGCGCCAAGCCTCAAATTTCAGGGCGGCTATGCGCAAGCCGGCTACGTGCTGACGGGCGAGGGTCGCAGCTATAATGCGGCCAATGCGGCCTATGGCGGCGTCAAGCCGGCACACCCGTTCTCCCTCGAGGGCGGCGGCTGGGGCGCGTGGGAGGTCGCGGGACGCTTCTCCACGATCGACCTCAACGATCAACTCGGGACCGCAACCGGCATCGCAGGCGGCCGGCAGACCGTCTACACGGCAGCGCTGAACTGGTATGTCAACGGCAACGTCCGTTTCATGCTGGACTATCTGCATGGCACGGTATCGAGGCAGGCCACGCCGATCTCGACCGCTGATGTCGGTTCGAAGTTCGATGCGGTCGCGATGCGGACGCAGTTCGCGTTCTAGGTCTCGCTTGTCATCCCGGGGGCGCGCGAAAACGCGAACCCGGGACCCGGCATCTGCAACACTATCTGAAGGAGACAAGCCATGAAGGCCGTCGGCTACAGGAAGTCGCTTCCGATCGAGGATCAGGACGCGCTGTTCGATTTCGAGACCGCCAAGCCCGAACCCAAGGGCCGTGATATCCGCGTGGCTGTGAAGGCGATCTCGGCCAATCCGGTCGATTACAAGGTGCGCAAGCGCGCAGCCCCGCCCGAGGGCGAGACCAAGATTCTGGGCTATGACGCGGCCGGCGTTGTCGACGCCGTCGGTCCCGACGTCACGCTGTTCAAGCCAGGCGACGAGGTATTTTACGCCGGCTCGATCCTGCGCCAGGGTACCAATTCTGAATTCCACCTCGTCGACGAGCGCATCGTTGGCAACAAGCCGAAGAGCCTGTCGTTCGTGCAGGCCGCCGCCCTCCCGCTCACCTCCATCACCGCCTGGGAATTGCTGTTCGATCGGCTCGGTGCGGTGCCCGGCAAGAGTGTCGATCCGCGCACGCTCTTGATCACGGGCGGCGCTGGCGGCGTTGGCTCGATCCTGATCCAGCTCGCCCGCCGCCTCACCGGGCTGACGGTGCTCGCGACCGCGACGCGGCCGGAGTCGCAAAAATGGTGCCTCGGTCTCGGCGCGCATGCGGTGATCGACCACGGCCAACCGATGAAAGAGCAGGTCGAGAAGCTCAAGCTGCCGCCCGTCGCGCTGGTGGCGAGCCTCACATTCACCGACCAGCACTACAAGAGCATCGCCGAGTTCATGGCGCCGCAGGGCAGATTCGGCCTGATCGACGATCCCCCGGAATTCACTGTGAGCGCGTTCAAGGGCAAGGCCATCTCGGTGCATTGGGAATCGATGTTCACGCGCTCCTCCTTTCAAACCGCCGACATGATCGCGCAGCATCATCTGCTCAACGACGTCGCCGACCTCATCGACAAGGGCGTCTTGCGCACGACGCTCGACCAGACCTTCGGCACCATCAACGCGGCCAACCTCAAGCGCGCGCATGCACTGCTCGAGAGTGGCAAGTCGCGCGGCAAGATCGTGCTGGAGGGGTGGTAGCGGCCACTCACTCCGTCATGCCCGGGCTTGTCTACGGTGCCACGCCCTCGACAAACAGCAGCCGACGCTCCAGCGCCGTGTGCCGCAGCTTCAGCGCCTCGGCGTACTCGGCCGAGGCATACCATTCCTGCGCCCGCGCCATCGATGGGAACTCCACGATGATGATGGTCTTGGGCGGCGGGCCGCCCTCCACCAATTCGGCGGCGCCGCCGCGCACGAGATAGCGGCCGCCATATTGCACGATGGTTGCTGCGGCCAGCTCGCGATAGGCTTCCATCGCGGCTCTGTCGCGTACCTCGACCTCGGAGATCACATAGGCCGGCATCCGCAGGCCTCAGGCAATCGTATTGATGATGCCGCCCTCCGCACGCAACGCCGCGCCGTTGGTCGCCGAGGCTTCCTTCGAAGCCGCATACACCACCATGTTGGCGATCTCATCGACGCTGGCGAAGCGCTGGAGCAGCGAGCTTGGGCGATGTTGTTTGACGAAATTGGCCGCGGCCTCATCGACCGACTGGCCGTTCTGCTTGGCAAGATCCTTCACGAACGTCTCGACGCCCTCCGACATTGTCGGGCCCGGCAGCACGGAATTGACGGTGACGCCGGTGCCCCGTGTGAGCTGCGCCAGGCCCCGCGCGACCGAGAGCTGCGCCGTCTTGCTCATGCCGTAGTGGATCATCTCGACGGGAATGTTGAGCCCGGACTCCGAGGAGATGAAGACGATTCGGCCCCAGTTGCGCTTGAGCATGCCTTTCATATACGCACGCGAGAGACGCACGCCGCTCATCACGTTGACCTCGAAAAAGCGGCTCCAGTCCTCGTCCGGAATGTCGAAAAAGTCCCTCGGCTCGAAGATGCCGGCATTGTTGATGAGGATGTCGACGTCTGGCAGCGCCGCGGCCAGCGCCTTGCAGCCCGCCGCGGTCGAGACGTCGGCGGCGATGCCGCGGACCTTTCCGCCCGCCCCTTCCAGCTTGCGCACGGCCGCATCGACCTTGTCCTGGCCGCGTCCGTTGATCACGACGCTCGCACCCGAGCCGGCAAGGCCCTTGGCGATGGCGTGGCCGATGCCGGCAGTCGAGCCGGTGACGAGGGCGGTCTTTCCGGATAGGTCGATGTTCATGCGTGATCTCCGTTGATGCTTGCGGAGATATTGGGCGCTGCCGGCACGATAGCAATCGGCACTCACCGACGCGTGAGGAGCGGGACGTAACCAACAGGACGGCCAATAAAAAAGCGGCGCCCGAAGGCGCCGCTTTCTGAAAACTCTCTGCCGGTCGGCTTATGCCGCCTCGGCTTCCTTTTCCCGCACCGGACCGGAATCCAGGCCCTTGGCATCGACATCACGATCGACAAACTCGATCACGGCCATCGGGGCGTTGTCGCCGTAGCGGAAGCCGGCCTTGATGATGCGGGTGTAGCCACCCTGGCGATCCTTGTAGCGGGGCGCGAGCGTGTCGAACAGCTTCCTGACCTGATCCTTGTCACGCATCTCCGAGATGGCCTGACGGCGCATGGCCAGCCCGCCCTTCTTGCCGAGGGTAATCAGCTTCTCGACGATCGGACGCAATTCCTTCGCCTTCGGCAGCGTGGTGACGATCTGCTCGTGCTTGATCAGCGCGGCGCACATGTTGGCGAACATCGCGCGGCGATGCTCAGCGGTGCGGTTGAGCTTGCGATGAACCTTGCCGTGACGCATTTATCTATTCCTTGAATTTCATTCGTCGCGACGGTTCGTCGGACCAGTTGCTCAGGTGGGCTGCCTGCGTTCGCCCGCTAAGGCGCGATGAATTCGCGCCTCAGCCTGTTGTCGTTCAGCCTGTCGTCGTTCGGATCAGTAGTGATCCTCGAAGCGCTTGGCGAGCTCGTCGATGTTCTCCGGCGGCCAGCCCGGCACTTCCATGCCGAGGTGCAGACCCATCTGGGCCAGCACTTCCTTGATCTCGTTCAGAGACTTGCGGCCGAAGTTCGGAGTGCGGAGCATTTCCGCTTCGCTCTTCTGCACGAGGTCGCCGATGTAGACGATGTTGTCGTTCTTCAAGCAATTGGCCGAGCGCACCGACAGCTCGAGCTCGTCCACCTTCTTGAGGAAGGCCGGGTTGAAGGCGAGGTCCGGGATGATCTCCTGGGCGACTTCCTTGCGCGGCTCTTCGAAGTTGACGAACACGTTGAGCTGATCCTGCAGGATGCGCGCCGCGTAGGCCACGGAATCATCCGGCGTCAGTGCGCCGTTGGTCTCGATCGTCATGGTCAGCTTGTCGTAGTCGAGGATCTGGCCCTCGCGGGTGTTCTCGACCTTGTAGGAGACCTTGCGGACCGGCGAGTACAGGCTGTCGACCGGGATCAGGCCGATCGGTGCGTCCTCGGGGCGGTTGCGCTCGGCGGGAACGTAGCCCTTGCCGGTTGCGACCGTGAACTCCATACGGATCTCGGCGCCCTCATCGAGCGTGCAGATCTGCAGGTCGGGATTGAGCACGACGACGTCGCCCACGGTCTGGATGTCGCCGGCGGTGACGACGCCCGGTCCGGACTTCTTGACGACCATGCGCTTGGGGCCTTCGCCCTGCATCTTGATCGAGATGTCCTTGATGTTGAGCACGATGTCGGTGACGTCCTCACGGACGCCCGCGATCGAGGAGAACTCGTGCAGCACGCCGTCGATGTGCACCGACTGCACTGCCGCGCCCTGGAGCGAGGACAGCAGGATGCGGCGTAGCGCGTTGCCGAGCGTCTGGCCGAAGCCGCGCTCGAGCGGTTCGGCGACGATGGTCGCGAAACGGGTCGGATCGCTGCCGGGCTGTACCTGCAGCTTGTTCGGCCGAATCAGTTCTTGCCAATTTTTCTGGATCGTCACTGTTTCACCCATACAGGCCAGTCAGACTGCTGTTGCAGGCACTGGCGTTGGAGAAAGGCCGCAGATCATTTCCACGGCTTTGCAAAAAATCATCGCGGGCGCCAATGCGCCCGCAATCTGGTATCAAACGCGCCGACGCTTACGGGGACGGCAACCGTTGTGCGGGATCGTGGTCACGTCGCGGATCGAGGTGACGGTGAAGCCCGCGGCCTGCAGCGCCCGGAGCGCCGATTCGCGGCCCGAACCGGGACCGGCGACTTCGACTTCCAGCGTGCGCATGCCGTGCTCCTGCGCCTTCTTCGACACGTCCTCGGCGGCAACCTGTGCGGCATACGGGGTCGACTTGCGCGAGCCCTTGAAGCCCATCGTGCCGGCGGAGGACCAGGCAATCGTGTTGCCCTGCGCGTCGGTGATGGTGATGGTCGTGTTGTTGAACGACGAGTTCACGTGCGCGACGCCGGAGGCGATGTTCTTGCGCTCACGACGACGAACGCGGGTGGCTTCCTTGCCCATAGACTACCTTTCCTGAAGATCTCAACGCCGCCGTAATGCCAGCGGCTACACCTGTGGAACGAAAGGCGCGTGGCGAACGGGTCATCCCCGGGTCGCCACACGCCGTGATTGGATGCGAAAACTTACTTCTTCTTGCCGGCAATGGCCTTGGCCGGACCCTTGCGCGTACGCGCGTTGGTGTGGGTACGCTGGCCACGCACCGGCAGACCGCGACGATGGCGCAGGCCGCGATAGCAGCCGAGGTCCATCAGACGCTTGATGTTGATGCCGACCTCACGACGCAAATCGCCCTCGACCATATAGTCGCGGTCGATCACTTCGCGGATCTGGAGCACTTCGGCGTCGCTGAGCTGATTGACGCGACGATCCACCGGGATCTTCACCTTCTCCAGAATCTCACCGGCGATCTTCTGACCGATGCCATGGATGTACTGGAGCGCGATCAGCACGCGCTTGTTGGTCGGGATGTTCACGCCGGCAATACGGGCCACGGCCTTCTCTCCTGTCGCCAATCCCTCGTCAGGAATCGGGCTTTAAGTGCTTGGTTTCTCGGGCAGGTGTTCACAAACGCGAACACGACGCCCACCCCTGGTCTTCCTGGGGCCCGGCATCGTTTGAAACTATCCGACTTGGATGCGGGCTTATTAGGGGATTCAGGGGGCTTCGTCAACCGCTGCTAGCGCTTAGCTCGCCTTTTCGTGACCTTTTTTGCGGCCTTTTTGGCACCTTTCTTGACAGCCTTCCTGGCGGTCTTCTTGGCTGCCATCTTCTTTCCTGCCTTCTTGGCGGCTTTCTTGACGATTCTCTTGCCCGCCTTCGTAGCCTTCTTGGCCGCCTTCTCGGATTTGGCAGCCTTTTTGGCCGCTTTCGCAGACTTTTTGGCCGATTTCTTCGCCGCCTTGGCCTTTCTGGCCGGGGCCGCCTTTGTCGCACTCCGGGCGCGCGTCTTGCCATGTGCCTTGCCATGCGTCTTGGGCTCGACCGCCCCGAGCGCCAGGAGCTGGCGATGGATGGCGCGGGTGACCTCATCGATGGCCATCATGCCGTCGATGGTCGAGAGCTTGCGCCGCTCGGAATAGTAGTGAATCAGCGGTTCCGTCTGGCTGCGGTAGCTGGCGAGTCGCTTGGTCAGGACCTCCGGGGTGTCATCAAGCCGGACCTCTTCCCCGCGCTCGCGCATCTGGGCGACGCGAGTCTCGACGCGATTCAGGAGCGCGCTTTCGTTGACGCGGAGCTCGATCACGGCATCGAGCTTGAGGTGCTTGTGCTTGAGCAGCTCATCCAGCGCCTCGGCCTGCGGCACGGTCCGCGGGAAACCGTCAAGGATGAAACCGTTTTTGGCATCCGGCTGATCGATCCGATCGGAGATGATCCCCACCACGACATCGTCTGGCACGAGACCGCCGCTGGCCATGATCTCCTTAGCCTTGAGCCCGACCGGCGTTCCGGCCGCCACCGCTGCACGCAACATCTCGCCGGTCGAGAGCTGGACGATGCCATAGCGCTGCACCAGCAGCTGCGCCTGGGTGCCCTTGCCCGATCCCGGTGGCCCCAGAAGTATAATTCTCATCGGCGTACGCCCCCCGATTGGTGCGCGATACGTCGCGCGCCCGTGTTTTGAAGTCCAGTTACAGTGCAAATCATAATCAGCGCCGCACCGCTACCCATATCATAGGGGAGCAAATGGCCAGACGCCAAGAAGCCTTTGAGATCAATGCTTGCACGACAGGAAGAGCGACTCTGCCGAGGCGACCGAATGGCCGGCTCGCCGTCCGCGCGCATTGCACGCGCGGCGAATCGGCGGCGCAATCGCGCCGCCCGAGGGACGCCGCGCTTAACGGCGGCGGCCGCGCAGCTTCGACTTCCGGATCAGGCCTTCGTACTGATGCGCCAGGAGATAGCCCTGCACCTGCGCCACCGTGTCCATGGTGACGCTGACGACGATCAACAGCGAAGTGCCGCCAAAGTAGAACGGCACCGACGCGTAGGAGATCAGGATTTCCGGAATCAAGCAGACGATCGCCAGATACACCGCGCCGAGCACGGTGATCCGCGACAGCACGTAGTCGATATATTCCGCGGTACGCTCGCCCGGGCGGATACCCGGAATGAAGCCGCCGTGCTTCTTCAGATTGTCCGCGGTCTCGGTCGGATTGAACACGATCGCGGTGTAGAAGAAGGCGAAGAACACGATCAGCGCCAGATACATGATCAGGAACAGCGGACGGCCGTGGCCGAGCTGGGTGTTGATCCACTGGAACCATTCCGGCCCACTGCCCGCGTTGAAGTTCGCGACCGTGGTCGGCAGCAGCAGCAGCGAGGACGCGAAGATCGGCGGGATCACGCCCGAGGTGTTGAGCTTGAGCGGCAGATGCGAGGACTGCCCCTCGAACATCTTGTTGCCGACCTGGCGCTTCGGATACTGGATCAAGAGCCGGCGCTGGGCGCGCTCCACGAACACGATGAAGGCGATCACGGCCACCGCCATGATGATGACGACCAGAATCAGGCCGGTCGACATCGCACCCTGACGGCCGAGCTCGAGCATGTTGGCGAGCGCCGCGGGCAGCTCGGCGACGATGCCGGAGAGAATGATCAGGGAAATGCCGTTGCCGATGCCGCGCGACGTGATCTGCTCGCCCAGCCACATCAGGAACATGGTGCCGCCGGTCAGCGTGATCGCCGTCGACAGGCGGAAGAACATGCCGGGGTCGCTGACGACGTTGCCAGCGCCTTCGAGGCCCACCGCAATGCCGTAGGACTGGAACGCGGCCAGGATCACCGTGAGATAACGGGTGTACTGGTTCAGCAGCTTGCGGCCGGACTCGCCTTCCTTCTTCAGCGCCTCGAGCTGCGGCGAGACGGTGGTCAGGAGCTGGATGATGATGGAGGCGGAGATGTACGGCATGATGTTCAGCGCAAAGATCGCCATGCGGTGAATGCCGCCGCCAGCGAACATATTGAACATGCCGAGGATGCCGCCCGCCTGGGAGCGGAACACCTGCTCCCAGATGTTGGGATCGATGCCGGGCAACGGGATGTAGGTCCCGAGCCGATAAACGAGCAGCGCGCCCAGGGTGAACCAGATGCGCTTCTTCAGTTCGTCGGCCTTGGCAAACGCACCGAAATTGAGATTGGCTGCCAGTTGTTCCGCTGCAGAGGCCATCTTGGACTTTCTCCCGCCGCTTATTGCGCCGTTATGCCCGCGGCCGGGCTACATTATACCGGACACCGGACATTATCTGGGGCTACGGCTTCGATAAGTCCATCGTCCCGCGTGCGTAAAGGCCCGCGAGCCGCGGGCCGATGACGCAGTTGTTACGCCGCCTCGCCTTCTTCCTTGGCAGGCGCGAGGATCTTCACCGAGCCGCCGGCCTTCTCGACTGCCGCGATCGCGGTCTTCGAGGCGCCGTGCACTTCGATGTTGAGCTTGGCCTTGAACTCGCCGCGGCCGAGCAGCCGCAGGCCACCCTTGGCGCGGCGCAGCACGCCGGCCTTGACCAGGGATTCGACGTTCACGACGCTGCCGGCGTCGATCTTCTTGGCATCGACCGCATCCTGGAGCCGGTCGAGATTGATCTCGGCGAACTCCACGCGGAAGATGTTGTTGAAGCCGCGCTTGGGCAGACGGCGATGCAAGGGCATCTGGCCGCCTTCGAAACCCTTGATGCGCACGCCCGAACGCGCGGTCTGGCCCTTGCCACCGCGGCCGGCCTGCTTGCCCTTGCCCGAACCAATGCCGCGGCCGACGCGCATACGCTTCTTGCGCGAGCCGGCATTGTCGGCGATATCGCTGAGCTTCATCGCCCTGCTCCTTGTTTCTTGCGCATGACCTTCACCGAAAACGGGTCCCGCTTCGGGATCGTGCGCCTTTGCTTACTTCTCGTCGACAATGCGAACGAGATGGTGAACTTTCAAGATCATGCCGCGGACCGCCGGGGTGTCCGGCAGTTCGCTGATGCGGCCGATCTTGTTGAGCTTGAGCCCGATCAGCGTCGAACGCTGCGAGTGATGGCGGCGGATCGCGCTGCCGGTCTGCTCGAGCTTGATCGTCTTTGCGGTCGTAACGGCACTCTTGGCCATAGGCGTCTACTCCGAAAAGCTTCCGTTATTCGGCAACCGCCTCGGCGTCACCACCGATACGGCGGGACTGGAGGGTGGACACCTTGATGTTGCGGCGGGCAGCGACCGAGCGCGGCGAATCCTGATGCTTCAGCGCATCGAAGGTCGCGCGAACCATGTTGTACGGGTTCGACGAGCCGATCGACTTCGCAACCACGTCCTGGACGCCGAGCGTCTCGAACACGGCGCGCATCGGACCGCCGGCGATGATGCCGGTACCGGCCGGAGCTGCGCGCAGGTAAACACGGCCCGCGCCATGACGGCCGGCGATGTCGTGATGCAGCGTGCGGCCCTCGCGCAACGACACGCGGGTCAGGTTGCGCTTGGCGGATTCGGTTGCCTTGCGGATCGCCTCGGGCACTTCGCGCGCCTTGCCGTGACCGAAGCCGGCGCGGCCCTTCTGGTCGCCGATCACGACCAGCGCTGCGAAACCGAAGCGCTTGCCGCCCTTGACGACCTTGGCGACGCGATTGATGTGGACGAGCTTGTCAACGAACTCGCTGTCGCGCTCTTCCCTGCGTTCACGTCCGCCGCCGCGTTGATCGCGTCCACCACGTTGTTCGCGTTCTGCCATGGTTTTTCCAGTCCTTCAGAGGCTTACGCCTCAATCCTCAAATTCTGTTAGAAGCTCAGCCCGCTTTCACGCGCCGCGTCGGCAAGAGCCTTGACGCGCCCGTGATAGAGATAGCTGCCGCGATCGAACACGACTTCCTTGACACCCTTCTCGGCGGCGCGCTCGGCCAGCAGCTTGCCGACCGCCTTCGCCGCATCGATGTCGGCGCCGGTCTTGCCGCCATCGCGCATCGACTTCTCGAGCGACGAGGCAGAGGCCAGCGTCTCGCCCTTCAGGTCGTCGATGACCTGGGCGTAGATGTGCTTGGACGAGCGGAACACCGACAGGCGCGGACGGCCGCCACCCGAGCGGCGCAGCTTCAGTCGTACACTGCGCTTGCGCCGGGCATTCGTAACCTTGGCTTTCGACATGACCGGCTCCGTTACTTCTTCTTGCCTTCCTTGCGGAAGATGAATTCGCCAACATACTTCACGCCCTTGCCCTTGTAGGGCTCCGGCGGACGATAGGAGCGAATCTCGGCGGCGACCTGGCCGACGCGCTGAATGTCGCTGCCGGTCACCGTGATCTCGGTCGGCTTCGGCACGGTGATCGTGATCCCCTCCGGGATCGCGTAGACCACATCGTGGCTGTAGCCGAGCGCGAGCTGCAGGTTCTTGCCCTGCAGCGCGGCGCGGTAACCGACGCCGGTGATTTCGAGCTTCTTCTCGAAACCCTTGGTGACACCCTCGACCAGATTCGCGACCTGGGCGCGAGCGGTCCCGTACAGGGCCCGCGCGCGGTTGGTCTCGACCCGCGGGTTCACCTTGACCTGGCCGTTGTCGAGCTTCACCTCGACGTCGTTATGGACGACGAACTGAAGCTGGCCCTTCGGCCCCTTCATCTTGACGGTCTGCCCGTCGACGGTCGCGGTCACACCCGACGGCACCGCTACCGGTCTTTTGCCAACACGTGACATGGATCAAAAATCCTTCTCAGAACACCGTGAAGAGAACTTCGCCGCCCACGTTCGCTTCACGCGCACTGTGGTCAGCCATGATTCCCTTCGGCGTCGACAACACCGAAATGCCGAGTCCGTTATTGACCCGCGGCAGGTTCTTCACCGAGGCGTACACGCGACGTCCGGGCTTGGAGACACGCTCGATCTCACGGATAACGGGCTCGCCGTCGAAATACTTCAGCTCGATCTCGATCTCGCTGCGGCCCGAGGAATGCTCGAGCGTCGCGTAACCGCGGATGTAGCCTTCGCTCTTCAGCACCTCGAGCACGTTCTCGCGCATCTTCGAGCCAGGCGTGGAGACCTTGTTCTTGGAGCGCATCTGCGCGTTACGGATGCGGGTGATCAGATCGCTGATTGGATCGTGCGTAGACATCTAAACGACCCTCCTTACCAGCTGGACTTCACGAGGCCCGGGACCATGCCCTTGGAGCCAAGGTCCCGCATTGCGATGCGGGACAGTTTGGTCAAGCGATAGTTCGAGCGCGAACGGCCCGACAGCTCGCAACGCAGACGGATGCGGGTCGCCGACGAGTTGCGCGGCATTTCCGCCAGCTTCAGGGTCGCAGCGAACCGCTCCTCCATCGGCAACGTCTTGTCGGCGATGATCGCCTTCAACCGCTCGCGCTTCGGGGCGGCGTTCTTCGTCATCCGCTTGCGCCGGTTGTTCTTCTCGATTGAACTCTTCTTTGCCATGCTTGGCTCCTGGGTATCCGCGTTTGAGAGGCTTTAGGTCAGCGTCTCACTGCCGGAACGGGAAATTGAATGCGGTCAACAAGGCCCTCGCCTCGTCGTCGGTCTTGGCCGTGGTGCAGACGGTGATGTCCATACCGCGGGATTCCGTGACCTTGTCGAAGTCGATCTCGGGGAAAATGATGTGTTCCTTGAGGCCGAGCGAGTAGTTGCCGCGGCCATCGAAGCTCTTCGGGTTCAAGCCGCGGAAGTCGCGGACGCGGGGCAGCGCGACCGTCACCAGACGATCGATGAACTCGTACATACGGGCCTTGCGCAGCGTGACCTTGCAGCCGATCGGCTGGTTCTCACGCAACTTGAAGGTCGCGATCGCGATCCGCGAATAGGTCACGATCGCCTTCTGGCCGGCGATCTGGGTCAATTCCGCAGCGGCGTTCTCGGCCTTCTTGCGGTCGTTGACGGAATCGCCAACGCCCATGTTCAGCACGACCTTGTCCAGGCGCGGAACCTGCATGACGTTCTCATAACCGAACTTCTCGGTCATTTCCGTCCGGATCTTCGCGTCGTATTCCGCGCGCAGGCGCGGTGTGTAAGCGGCCTCAGCCATCGATCTCAGCTCCCGAGCTCTTGGCGATGCGGACCTTCTTGCCGTCCGCCAGAATCTTGAATCCGACGCGGGTCGGCTTCCCGTCCTTGCCGACATACGCGATGTTGGACAGTTGGATCGGCGACTCTTTCGAGATGATGCCGCCCTCCTGGGCCTGCGTCTGCTTCTGGTGACGCTTGACCATGTTGATGCCGCGCACCAGCGCCGTACCGGCGTCGGGACGCACTTCGAACACCTCGCCGGTGCGGCCTTTGTCGCGGCCGGTCAGCACGACGACCTTGTCGCCCTTGCGGATCTTCGCAGCCATCACAGCACCTCCGGCGCGAGCGAGATGATCTTCATGTGGTTCTTGGCGCGCAGCTCGCGCGGCACGGGCCCGAAGATACGGGTACCGACCGGCTCGGACTGATTGTTGATCAGAACGGCGGCGTTGCGGTCGAAGCGGATGACCGAACCGTCGGCGCGGCGAATGTCCTTGCGGACGCGCACCACGACGGCCTTCATCACGTCGCCCTTCTTCACCTTGCCGCGCGGAATAGCTTCCTTGATCGAGACAACGATGATGTCGCCGATCGTGGCGTAGCGGCGCTTGGAGCCCCCGAGCACCTTGATACACATGACACGGCGTGCGCCAGAATTATCGGCCACGTCGAGGTTGGTCTGCATCTGAATCATTGATGCACCTCGTCCTCTTCTCTTTGCGCCAGCCCAGCCGGCGCTCAACATTAACCTGAAGTCAGTCGGCTAAAGCCAACAGATCAGGCGCTTTTCTTGTGTTCGCCCCGGATCACGACCCAGCGCTTCAACTTCGAAATCGGCTTCGATTCCTCGATCCACACCATGTCGCCCGGCTTGAACTCGTTGCTCTCGTCGTGCGCGTGGTAGTTCTTCGAACGGCGGATCGTCTTCTTGTAGATCGGGTGCGTAAAGCGGCGATCGACGCGCACCACGATGGTCTTGGCTTGCTTGTCGCTGACGACCACGCCCTGCAAAGTACGTTTCGGCATCTTCGTAAGCCTCTTACTTCTTCTTCGCGCGCGTCTGCGCGGCGACGGTCTTGATCCGGGCGATGTCACGGCGGGCTTCGCGCAGGCGCGAGGTGTTCTCGAGCTGCCCGGTGGCGCGCTGGAAGCGCAGGTTGAAGCGCTCCTTCTTCAGGTTCAGGATGGCGTCGTCCTGCTGATCGGGGCTCAACGCGCGGATGTCTTCGATTTTCATCTGGGCCATGGCCATTACTCCGCAATGCGCTCGACGAAGCGCGTCTTGATCGGCAGCTTGGCTGCCGCCAGGGTCAGCGCTTCACGCGCCGTCTGGGTGTTGACGCCGTCGATCTCGAACAGCACCCGGCCCGGCTTGACGCGCGCGACCCACAATTCCGGCGCGCCCTTGCCGGAACCCATGCGGACTTCGGCAGGCTTCTTCGACACGGGAACGTCGGGGAATATGCGGATCCAGACGCGGCCGGCGCGCTTCATGTGGCGGGTCAGCGCGCGGCGAGCGGCTTCGATCTGGCGCGCGGTGACGCGCTCAGGCTCGGTCGCCTTCAGACCGAACTGGCCGAACGCCAACGTCGCGCCCGAAGACGCAACGCCGTGGATACGGCCCTTATGCGCCTTCCGGAACTTCGTTTTCTTAGGTTGCATCATGGCTTCAAGCCCTCAAATTCTCTGTGCTGGCGTCAGGCTGCAGCGTTGTCCCGGCGCTGCCGGCCGCCGCGATCGCCGCCGCCACCAGTCTCACCTTCGGCCATTCTCTTGTCCTGGGCCATCGGATCGTGCTCGAGGATCTCGCCCTTGAAGATCCAGACCTTGACACCGCAGGTGCCGAAGGTCGTGAACGCGGTCGCAACCCCGTAGTCGATGTCTGCGCGCAGCGTGTGCAGCGGCACGCGACCTTCGCGGTACCACTCCATGCGCGCGATTTCCGCGCCGCCCAGACGTCCCGAGCAGTTGATGCGGATGCCTTCCGCACCGAGACGCATCGCTGACTGCACGGCGCGCTTCATGGCGCGGCGGAACGCCACGCGGCGCTCCAGCTGCTGCGCGATCGACTCGGCCACCAGCGTCGCATCGAGCTCCGGCTTGCGGATTTCGACGATGTTGATGACCACGTCGGACGCCGTGATGTCCGCGACCTTCTTGCGCAGCTTGTCGATGTCGGCGCCCTTCTTGCCGATCACCACGCCCGGACGAGCCGAGTGGATGGTGACGCGGCACTTCTTGTGCGGACGCTCGATCACGATGCGGGCAACGGCTGCCTGCTTGAGCTCCTTGTGCAGGATCTCACGAATCTTGACGTCCTCGTGCAGCAGCTTGCCGTATTCCTGCTTGCCGGCGTACCAGCGGGAATCCCAGGTCCGGTTGATGCCGAGACGCAGACCGATCGGATTGATCTTTTGACCCATCGTGTTCTCCTGCGTCCCTTAAGCCGCTGCTGCGGCTTCGACCTGACGAACGATGATCGTCAGCTGTGAAAATGGTTTGTAGACACGGCCCGAACGGCCACGGCCGCGGGCGGCAAAGCGCTTCATCACGAGGCCGTTGCCGACGAAGGCCTGCGCCACGACGAGATCGTCGACGTCGAGGTCGTGGTTGTTCTCGGCGTTGGCAATAGCCGATTCCAGGCACTTCTTCACGTCAACCGCGATCCGCTTGCGCGAAAACTGCAGGTCGGCGAGCGCAGCAGCCGCCTTCCGGCCGCGAATGAGCTGGGCGACCAGGTTGAGCTTCTGCGGGCTCACCCGCAGCATCCGGGCGACCGCCTTGGCCTCGTTCTCGGCGAGGCTCCGTTCGCGCTTAGGTTTGCTCATCGTTTAATCCTCAAGCCTTCTTGGCTTTCTTGTCCCCGGAGTGGCCATGGAAGGTGCGGGTCGGCGAGAACTCGCCGAACTTGTGACCGACCATTTCCTCGTTGACGGCCACCGGCACGTGCTTCTGACCGTTGTAGACGCCGAAGGTCAGGCCGACGAATTGCGGCAGGATCGTCGAGCGACGGCTCCAGATCTTGATGACGTCGTGACGGCCGGACGAGCGCGCGGCATCTGCCTTCTTGAGCAGAGAACCCTCGACGAACGGGCCTTTCCAGACTGAACGAACCATGTCCGGCGTTCCTTACTTCTTCCGCTTGTGGCGGCTTAGGAGAATGAATTTGTTGGTCGACTTGTTGGAGCGGGTCTTCTTGCCCTTGGTCGGCTTGCCCCACGGAGTAACCGGGTGGCGGCCGCCCGAGGTACGACCTTCACCACCGCCGTGCGGATGGTCGATCGGGTTCATCGAAACGCCGCGGTTGTGCGGCTTGCGGCCCAGCCAACGGTTGCGGCCGGCCTTGCCGATCGACGTGTTCATGTGATCCGGGTTCGACACCGCGCCGATCGTGCCGCGGCAACGGCCGTGCACCAGGCGCTGTTCGCCCGAGTTCAGGCGGATGATCACGTAGTCCTGGTCGCGACCGACGAGCTGGGCATAGGTGCCCGCGGAACGGGCGAGCTGGCCGCCCTTCCCGATCTTGACCTCGATGTTGTGGATGATCGTGCCGACCGGCATGTTGCCGAGCGGCATGACATTGCCCGGCTTCACGTCGACATAGTTGCCGGCGACGACGGAATCACCGACGGCCAAACGCTGCGGCGCCAGGATATAGGCCTGGGTGCCGTCTTCGTACTTGACCAACGCGATGAATGCGGTGCGGTTCGGATCGTACTCCAGCCGCTCGACCGTCGCGGGCGCATCGACCTTGTCGCGCTTGAAATCGACGGTACGCAACGTTCGCTTATGACCACCGCCGCGGAAGCGCACGGTGATGCGACCGGTGTTGTTACGGCCGCCGGAGGAGTGCTTGCCTTCGGTGAGCGCCTTGACCGGCTTGCCCTTGTAGAGG
The DNA here is from genome assembly GCF_023073215.1 of Bradyrhizobium sp. 35. Lineage (NCBI taxonomy): Bacteria > Pseudomonadati > Pseudomonadota > Alphaproteobacteria > Hyphomicrobiales > Nitrobacteraceae > Bradyrhizobium > Bradyrhizobium sp. 35. The sequence goes on along the minus strand of NZ_JADPJC010000108.1, from coordinate 31,705 downwards.
GCCGAACGATCGACCATGACCAGCTGGCGCTGGCCCGGCGTCGTGGGATTGAATGTCTTCAGTGCCATCGTCGTACGACCTTACAGACCGGTGGTCACGTCGATCCGGTGACCCTCTTCGAGAGTCACGATCGCGCGCTTGGAGTTCGACTGCGAGCCGAGATTGCCACGGAAGATCTTGGTCTTGCCCTTGCGGACCAGCGTGTTGACACTCTTGACCTTGACGTCGAACAGCTTCTCGATCGCTTCCTTGATCTGCGGCTTGGTCGCCTTCGCGGCCACCTTGAACAGCACCTTGTTGTGCTCCGAGGCGATCGTGGCCTTTTCGGTCACGACCGGCGACAGGATCACGTCGTAGTGGCGAGGCTCGATGTTCTTCGTCATTTGAAGCGCGCCTCCAGCGCATCGATGGCGGCCTTGGTCAGAACAAGCTTCCGACGGCGCAGGATGTCATAGACGTTGATGCCCTGGATCGGCAGCACGTCCATGTTCGGGATGTTGCGGGCCGCAGCGGCGAAGCCGTTGTTGAGCTCGGCGCCGTCGACGATCAGCGCGTTGGTCAAACCCAGACCGGAGAAATGACCGAGCAGCGCCTTGGTCTTGGCAGCTTCCAGCGCGGCCTTGTCGATCACGATGAGATCGCCGTCCTTGGCCTTGGCCGAGAGCGCATGCTTGAGGGCGAGCGCACGGACCTTCTTCGGCAGGTCGGTGGCGTGCGAACGCACCACCGGACCGAAGGCACGGCCACCTCCGCGGAACTGCGGCACCCGGGCCGAGCCGTGACGAGCACCACCGGTACCCTTCTGCTTGTACATCTTCTTGCCGGTGCGCCAGATCTCGGCGCGGCCCTTGGCCTTGTGCGTACCGGCCTGGCGCTTGTTGAGCTGCCACTGCACGCAACGTGCAATGATGTCCTGGCGCGGCTCGAGGCCGAAAATGGTGTCGGAAAGCTGGACCGAGCCGGCTTCCTTACCTTCGAGGGTCGTGACCTTCAATTCCATCTCACGCCTCCTGCGCAGCCGGAGCAGCGTCCGCTTCGCCAGCAACCTTGAACTTGCCGGGCTTCGGAGCTTCCTTAGGCAGCGGCTTCTTGACGGCGTCGCGCACGCGGATCCAGCCGCCCTTGGAGCCGGGAACGGCGCCTTCGACGAGGATCAGACCGCGTTCGACATCGAGCTGGACGACCCGAAGGTTGAGCGTGGTGATGCGGTCGACGCCCATGTGACCGGGCATCTTCTTGTTCTTCCAGGTCTTGCCCGGGTCCTGACGGCCACCGGTCGAACCGATCGAACGGTGCGAGACCGAGACGCCGTGAGTGGCGCGCAGACCGCCGAAGTTCCAGCGCTTCATACCGCCGGCAAAACCCTTACCGACCGAAGTACCGGTGACGTCGACGAACTGACCGACGACAAAGTGGTCGGCCAGGATCTCGGCACCGACGGGGATCATCTGATCCGCGGAGACGCGGAATTCCTCGACCTGCCGCTTCGGCTCGACCTTCGCGACCGCGAACTGGCCGCGCTCCGCCTTGGGCATGTACACGGTCTTGCGGCTGCCAGAACCAAGCTGGAGCGCGACATAACCGTTTTTCTCTTCGGTGCGGTGGCCTACGACCTGGCAATTGCCGAGCTTCAGCACGGTCACGGGGATATGTTCGCCGGCCTCTGTAAAGACCCGCGTCATCCCGACCTTTTGTGCGATCACTCCGGAGCGCATCGGCGTGCTTCCTGTTCTTTCTGTCCGCTAGTGGCGAACGTGATCCAAATCTTAGAGCTTGATCTCGACGTCGACACCGGCGGCCAAGTCGAGCTTCATCAAAGCATCGACGGTCTGCGGGGTCGGATCGACGATGTCGAGCAGGCGCTTGTGAGTGCGCATCTCGAACTGCTCGCGGCTCTTCTTGTCGACGTGCGGCGAACGGTTGACGGTGAACTTCTCGATGCGGGTGGGCAGCGGAATGGGTCCGCGGACCTGCGCGCCGGTGCGCTTCGCCGTGTTCACGATCTCGCGGGTCGACGTATCGAGGATACGATGGTCGAACGCCTTGAGACGGATGCGAATGTTTTGGCCGTTCATTGCCGTGGTCTTTCTTCAATGGGGTGGCGAATAGCGAATAGCGAATGTCACATTCGCTATTCGCCGATCCCTATTCTCGTAATTACTCGATGATCGAGGCGACGACGCCGGCGCCGACGGTGCGGCCACCTTCGCGGATCGCGAAGCGGAGCTTCTCTTCCATCGCGATCGGCACGATCAGGTGCACTTCCATCGCGATGTTGTCGCCCGGCATCACCATCTCGGTGCCTTCCGGCAGATGCACGACACCGGTCACGTCGGTGGTGCGGAAGTAGAACTGCGGACGGTAGTTGGTGAAGAAGGGAGTGTGGCGGCCGCCCTCTTCCTTGGTGAGGATGTAGGCCTCAGCCTTGAACTTGGTGTGCGGCTTGACCGAACCCGGCTTGCACAGCACCTGGCCGCGCTCGACGTCCTCGCGCTTGGTACCGCGAAGCAGCGCACCGATGTTGTCGCCGGCCTGGCCTTGATCCAGCAGCTTGCGGAACATTTCGACACCGGTGACCGTGGTCTTCTGCGTGGCGCGCAGACCGACGATCTCGATTTCCTCGCCGACCTTGACGATACCGCGCTCGACACGGCCGGTCACGACGGTGCCGCGGCCCGAGATCGAGAACACGTCTTCAACCGGCATCAGGAACGGCAGATCGACCGGACGCTCCGGCTGCGGAATGTAAGCGTCGACCTGCTTCATCAGCTCGAGGATGGCGTCATGGCCGAGCGTCTTATCGGAATCTTCGAGGGCGGCAAGCGCCGAGCCCTTGATGATCGGGATGGTGTCGCCCGGGAATTCGTACTTCGAGAGCAGCTCGCGGACCTCGAGCTCGACGAGCTCGAGCAGTTCCGGATCGTCGACCATGTCGCACTTGTTGAGGAACACGACGAGCGCGGGAACGCCGACCTGGCGGGCGAGCAGGATGTGCTCGCGGGTCTGCGGCATCGGACCGTCGGCGGCCGACACGACCAGGATCGCACCGTCCATCTGGGCGGCGCCGGTGATCATGTTCTTCACGTAGTCGGCGTGGCCGGGGCAGTCGACGTGCGCGTAGTGGCGGTTCTTGGTCTCGTATTCGACGTGCGCCGTCGAGATCGTGATGCCGCGCGCCTTCTCTTCCGGCGCCTTGTCGATCTGGTCGTACGCGGTGAACGTCGCGCCGCCGGCTTCGGCGAGGACCTTGGTGATCGCCGCGGTCAGCGACGTCTTGCCATGGTCGACGTGACCGATGGTGCCGATGTTGCAGTGCGGCTTGTTACGTTCAAACTTTGCTTTGGCCATTTGACTCTCCGTTCAATCGTCAGTTCGAGACCGACGACAATCAGGCAAACTTCTTCTGGACTTCTGCCGACACGTTGGCCGGCGCTTCTGCGTAGTGGTCGAACTGCATGGTGAAGGTTGCGCGACCCTGGCTCATCGAGCGCAGGTTATTCACGTAACCGAACATGTTCATGAGCGGCACCATCGCGTTGATGACGTTGGCGTTGCCGCGCATGTCCTGACCCTGGATCTGACCGCGCCGCGAATTCAGGTCGCCGATGACGGAGCCGGTGTAATCTTCCGGGGTCACCACTTCGACCTTCATGATCGGCTCGAGCAGGACGGACTTGCCCTTCTGCAAGGCTTCGCGGAATGCAGCACGCGATGCGATTTCGAAGGCGAGCGCCGACGAATCGACGTCGTGATACTTGCCGTCGACGAGCTGAACCTTGACGTCGACCACGGGGAAGCCCGCGACCACGCCGGAACTCAGCACGCTGTTGATGCCCTTCTCGACGCCGGGGATGTATTCCTTCGGCACCGCACCGCCGACGACCTTGGACTCGAACTCGTAGCCCTTGCCGGGCTCGTTCGGCTCCACGATGATCGACACTTCCGCGAACTGTCCGGTACCGCCGGTCTGCTTCTTGTGGGTGTACTTGACTTCGGACCTCTTGGTGACGCGCTCACGGAACGCCACCTGCGGCGCGCCGATGTTGGCATCGACCTTGTAGGTGCGGCGGAGAATGTCGACCTTGATGTCGAGATGGAGCTCGCCCATGCCCTTGAGGATGGTCTGGCCGGACTCCTGATCGGTCGACACGCGGAAGGACGGATCCTCCGCGGCGAGCTTCGCCAGCGCCACGCCCAGCTTTTCCTGGTCGGCCTTGGACTTAGGCTCGATCGCGATCTCGATGACGGGCTCGGGGAATTCCATCTTTTCGAGGATCACCGCCTTGTCGGGATCGCACAGCGTGTCACCGGTGCGCGCTTCCTTCAGGCCAGCCAGTGCGACGATGTCGCCGGCATAGGCTTCCTTGATGTCTTCGCGGTTGTTCGCATGCATCAGCAACATGCGGCCGATGCGCTCCTTGCGGTCGCGCGTCGAATTGATGACGCCGGTGCCCGACAGCAGCGTGCCGGAATAGATGCGGCAGAAGGTGATGGTGCCGACGAACGGGTCGTCCATGATCTTGAAGGCCAACAGAGCCAGCGGCTCCTTATCGTCCGGCAGGCGAACGACCTCGTTGCCGTCTTCATCGACGCCCTTGATGGCGGGCACGTCAACCGGCGACGGCAGATAATCCACGACTGCGTCGAGCAGAGGCTGCACGCCCTTGTTCTTGAACGCCGAGCCGCACAATACCGGGAAGAACGCGCCAGTCAGCACGGCCTTGCGGATCAAGCGCTTCAACGTCGGCTCATCGGGCTCCTTGCCGTCGAGGTAAGCGGCGAGAACTTCGTCGTCGAGCTCGACGGCGGCTTCCAACAACTTCTCGCGATATTCCTTGGCCTTCTCGACCATGTCCTCGGGAATATCGATGTCCACGAACTTGGCGTCGAGCTTCTCTTCTTCCCAGACCACGCCCTTCATGCGAACGAGGTCGACCAGGCCCTTGAAGTTGTTCTCGGAGCCGATCGGAAGCTGGATCGCGATCGGCTTTGCGCCGAGGCGGTCGACGATGTCCTGCATGCACTTGTAGAAGTCAGCGCCGGTCTTATCCATCTTGTTGGCGAAGACGATGCGCGGAACTTTGTACTTGTCGCCCTGGCGCCAGACCGTCTCGGTCTGGGGCTCGACGCCCTGGTTCGAGTCGAGCACGCACACGGCGCCGTCGAGCACGCGCAGGCTGCGCTCGACTTCGATGGTGAAGTCGACGTGGCCGGGAGTGTCGATGATGTTGAGACGCTTGCCTTCCCAGAACGCGGTGGTCGCGGCCGACGTAATCGTAATGCCGCGCTCCTGCTCCTGCTCCATCCAGTCCATCGTCGCGGCACCTTCGTGCACTTCGCCGATTTTGTGGCTCTTGCCGGTGTAATAGAGAATGCGCTCGGTGGTCGTGGTCTTGCCGGCATCGATATGCGCCATGATACCGAAGTTGCGGTAATTCTCTATGGCATGAACGCGGGGCATGGAGTGTTCCTTAGATTCCGTGTGTCGCCGTTACCAGCGATAGTGCGAGAAGGCGCGGTTGGCTTCCGCCATCCGGTGCACGTCTTCGCGCTTCTTGACGGCGTTACCCCGGTTGTTCGACGCATCCAGGAGCTCCGCAGAGAGCCGCTCGGTCATCGTCTTCTCGTTGCGATCGCGCGCAGCCGAGATCAGCCAGCGAATGCCCAGCGCCTGACGGCGCACCGAGCGAACTTCGACCGGAACCTGATAGGTCGCGCCACCGACGCGGCGGGAGCGCACTTCAATCGTCGGCATGACGTTCTCGAGCGCCTGCTCGAACACGCCGAGCGGGTTCTGCTTTGTCTTGCTTTCAATGAGGCCGAACGCGCCGTAGACGATGCCTTCGGCGACCGACTTCTTTCCGGCGTACATTACCGAATTCATGAACTTCGTGACGATGATATTCCCGAACTTCGGATCGGGAAGGACTTCGCGCTTTTCGGCAGAATGGCGACGAGACATGGACCTGGTTCCCGCTTACTTCGGACGCTTGGCGCCGTACTTCGAACGGCGCTGCTTACGGTTCTTGACGCCCTGGGTATCCAGAACGCCGCGGAGGATGTGGTAGCGCACGCCGGGCAAGTCCTTGACGCGACCGCCGCGGATCATGACCACCGAGTGCTCCTGGAGGTTATGGCCCTCACCGGGGATGTAGCCGATCACCTCGAAGCCGTTGGTCAGGCGCACCTTGGCAACCTTACGAAGCGCCGAATTCGGCTTCTTCGGGGTCGTGGTGTAAACGCGTGTGCAAACACCGCGCTTCTGCGGCGACTGCTGCAGCGCCGGCACCTTCTTGCGCGACTTCTGCACTTCCCGCGGTTGAGCGATCAGCTGGTTGATCGTCGGCATCCTGGCATTACCCTTTGTGTTCTGCCGCGGCCCGTCACCGGGTCCGCAAATTCTTTCGAGCTACCCGCCCGACGAGGCCGCCTTCCGCGGAACAATCCGCACAAAGCGAAATCGCGCCAACCACCCGTCAACGGGCGGAAAGCGCTTCGACGCCACAGAGGACCGCAGTAGTTGAACCGGTCAGCTTGAAGCTGCGGCCCGCGCACCGAGGTCATGCATCCGAATTCGATCTCGAGAGAACATGCTCAAGAGAACTAAAATCGCACTGGCATTGCCTAGCTATGATCGACAGCGTTTGAGCGGCATTCGTCGAGGTTGGTGCCTGTCTTGGTGATCCCAGGGGATCAAACAGGTGGCCCGTTCCGACGTTGGCGATGCTCACCGCCTGTCGTTAAGTGAGGGGGTTCTATAAGTGGGAGTCGGTCAAGTCAAGGCGAAACGTCAGTCAGAAGCGCTTCCCGCACCTGCCGAAATCGCTTCTTGGGCCGCTCGCTGCGCCTTCGTGAGATGGAAACGAAGAGCGCGTCGCGCCACCTCGAAACCTATTTATACCCGGGTTAAATATACTTTTATAACCATTGGCTAAGGCTTTCTTTCCTGTTGGAGCGCCAATGTGCCGCCTTGGGCAGAGATTAGCGCCATGCGGTACACCGACATTGCCATTATCGGCGGGGGATTGTCCGGCTCGACCGCCGCCGCGATGCTCGGCCGTAGCGGCATTTCGACCATCCTGATCGATCCGCATGAGAGCTATTCGGCGGACTTTCGGGTCGAAAAACTCAGCGGTCACGTGCAGGTTGGGCGATTCCTGCAGACGGGAATCGCCGAATCGGTGTTGCACCGCGCGACCTTTGTGGGTGAGAACTGGATCGCGCGCTTCGGCCGCCTTCTCGACAAGGCGCCGAGCCGGCAGTTCAACATCCTCTACGATTCCCTCGTCAACGCTGTCCGCGACGAAATTCCTGCCGGCGTCGAGCGCATCTGCGCCAAGGCTGTCTCGGTCGAGACGAGTGCGGAGCGGCAGAAGGTCACTCTCTCCAACGACGCGATGGTCTCCGCCCGGCTGGTCGTGCTCGCCAACGGACTCAATGTCGGCCTGCGCCACCAGCTGGGAATCGCCCGAAAAGTCGTCAGTGCCTGCCATTCGATTTCGATCGGGTTCGACGTGGTGCCCGCGGGACGGGACTCGTTCGACTTCCCTGCGCTGACCTATTTCTCGGAACGGCCGAGCGACCGCATCCCCTACCTCACGCTTTTTCCGATCGGGACGCGGATGCGCGCCAATCTGTTCGTCTATCGCAGCTTCGACGATCCCTGGCTGCGTGAGCTGCGCCGCGCGCCGGCCGAGACGTTGAACGCTGCGCTGCCACGGCTCAAGCACATCACCGGACCATTCGACATTCCCAGTGAGCTGAAAATCCGTCCGGTCGATCTCTATGTGAACGATGCCAGCGGCCAGCCGGGTCTCGTGCTGGTGGGCGATGCCTTCTCGACCTCCTGCCCGGCCGCCGGCACCGGGTGCGACAAGGTCTTCACCGACGTCGAGCGGCTCTGCAACGTCTATATCCCGCAGTGGCTGGCCTCCGACGGGATGGATACAAGCAAGATCGCCGCCTTCTACGCAGACCCGGTCAAGCGGGAGTGCGACGATTGGTCGGCCGCGAAGGCCTTCGATTTCCGCTCAGTCTCCATTGCGACAAGCCCTTATTGGACGGCGCAGCGCTGGGCACGCTTCATTGCCTGGTCGGTTCAGGGACTATTGCGGCCGCTTGGAGCAGCCTTCGATCTGGAGCCGAACTTCCTCGGTCACTCCTCCTCATCGTCCTCGTCGAGGTCGTCTTCATCCTCGTCGTCTTCGTCGCTGTCCTCGTCGACGTGAGCCGGCGCGCCATGCGGTTGGTGGATCTGGTCGTTCCACAGCTTGCGATAGGTGCCGTTCTTGGCGAGCAGCTCGGCATGTGAGCCGCGCTCGATCGCCCTGCCCCCTGAAATCACGATGATCTCGTCCATCTCGACCACCGAGGTCAGGCGGTGGGTTGACCAGATCATGGTGCGGCCCTTGGCGACCTTCAGCAGCGTGCGGTTGATCGCAGCTTCCGTGGTCTGGTCGAGCGCCGAAGTGGCTTCGTCGAGCAGCAGCACGGAAGGATTACGGATGACCGCGCGCGCGATCGCGATGCGCTGGCGCTGGCCGCCCGACAAGGTATCGCCGCGCTCGCCCACCGGCGTGTCGTAACGTTGCGGCAGGCTCATGATGTAACGGTGGATCTCGGCTTTCTTGGCCGCCTCCTCCACCTCCTCATCGGTCGCGCCCTCCTTGCCGAGCCGAATGTTCTCCCGGATCGACATGTTGAACAGCATATTCTCCTGGAACACCACCGCCATGCTCCGGCGCAGGGAGTCCAGCGTCACCTTGCGGACGTCGACGCCGTCGATGGTGACGCGCCCCTCGTCCGGCACATAGAGCCGCAGGATCAGATTCAGCAGCGTGCTCTTGCCGGAGCCGGACGGACCGACGATGGCAATGCGCTTGCCGACATTGAGCTTGAGGCTGAGATTGTCCAGCACTGGCGTCTGGCTGCCTTCGTACTGGAACGTCACGTGGTCGAAGGTGATGTCGTTGGTGATGCGGGGCAGATCGGGCGCGCCGGCACGATCGGCGCTGCGCGTGGGCTCGTCGAGCAACTCCTGCATATGACGGATCGCGGCTGCCGCGGAGATCGACACGGGGATGAAATGCATCACATGGGCGATGTTGTAGGACACCTCCCAGAACGCACTCTCGAAGGTGACGAAGGTGCCGATGGTAATCTGCCCCTTCGTCGCCAGATATGCGCCGATCGCGAGCACGACGAGATGCAAGAGCAGCACCGAGATGGTGACCGTCCGCTCCACCATGGTCGACAGGAACGCCGCCGAGGCCATCCTGTTTCGCGTCTCGTCGTTGCGGAATTTGAAGAAGCCGAACATCCGGCGTTGCAGGCTGAACGCCTTGATCACGGCCTGCGCCGCCACGTTCTCCTGCACCATGCCGAGCAGCGCAGATTCATTGAGCTTCTGCTCGTAATTCGCCTGGACAGCCTTCGGCGTCAGCATGCGGGGACCGATCAGCGTGATCGGGAACACCAGCAGCGCAACCGCCGCGAGCTGCCAGTTCAGGAACACCATCAGGATGATGCCCGCGATCAGCTCCAGGAACGGCAATGCCGCGCTGTTGGCGAAGGTCTTGACCGAACCCTCGAAGGCCGCGAGGTCGACTGAGAAGCGCGACAGGATCTCGCCGCGCTTGGTGCGGCCGAAATAGGCCGCCGGCAGGTCCTGGACGTGCTCGAACAGCCGTTTGCGGACGTCGGAAATGATGCACGCCGCGAGCCGCGCATCCCAGCGCTCGTACCAGACCGCGACGATCGAGGTGAATATGCCCGCGACCGCGAGCACGCCGAGGATCTTGTACAGCGCCTGAAAATCCTCCTCGCCGAGCGCGTCGTCGATCAGGTACTTCAGGCTGAGCGGCATGATGACGTTGAAGAGCGTCTCGACGAAGACGCCGAACGCCACGAAGGACAGCATCTGCTTGTAGTTGAACAGGAAGGGTTTGACGAAACCCAGGATGGTCGCGAGCGCGCCGGCGGCCTCGCGCGCGGTAAAGACGACGAGGTCCTCGTCCTCATCGTCGTCATCGAGCTCCAGCCCGCCATCCTCCTCGTCTTCATCGTCCTCGTCGTCTTCAAGGTCCGGCTTGGCGGTAGGGACAAGCTTGTCGTCGAGCTCGGCCGCCTCTTCCGCGGCGAGCTTCTGTTTGTCGGGCGGGAGGGGCTTGGACGCCATGAAACCAACCGATGCTGACGGCCGGCATGACCGCAGAGAAAGCAGGAAATAGCGCCAACCGCTACTGCATCGATTCTATGCGATCAAGATGAATTCGGCAAAACAATTGGCGAAGGCGCCCGCTTCAGGCGGCTAGTCGTCTTCCTCATCCTCGACCTTGTCGAAAAAGGAATAGCGCAAGGAATCGGCGTCGGCGTACCACTGGCCCGGTCCCTTGTTGGCGGCGAGCGTCGTCTCCCAGAGCGCGTCCGTGCAGTCCTTGCGGTGCATCGACAGCTCGAAGCCGTTGCCGAAGAACAGTTCGGACCATTCCCACCAGGTGCCGAGCTTCTTGACGCCGCGCAGAAGGTCGTAGCGGTCGATCAGTGCCGGCGCCATGTCCGAGGTGATCGAGCCGAACACGAGCCCGGTCTTGACCACACGGTTCAGCTCCCTGATCGCACGGACCACCTGCTTCGGGGAAACATGGCAGAGGCTGGTCTCGAACACGAAGTCGAACGCACCATCCTTGAACGGCATGTCGGTGATCGAACCGAGCTTGTTGTACTTCCTCAGCGCCTTCGGCGTTCTGGCGTGAATGGTGCGGTTGTTCTCGATACCGAAGGCATCGATGCCGCGATCACGTAGCGCGCCGACAAGCTCGCCGCTGGCCGAGCCCGCGATCAAGAGCTTCGTGCCTTTGGCCTTGCCCCAGACGATGCCGATCAGTTTTGTGAGATAGTCGGGATCCGTGAAGTGTTGCCACACCTCGCTGTAGGGGCCCTGGCCGCGATAATTGTCAAAATAGGCACGATCGATCTTGTCCGAGAGCGGCTTGTCGTCCTGGGAACGCTCGCGGCGCAAGCGCATCATCTCGGTCAAGATGATGTCGGTCGCCGCGTCCGAGGAATCGAGCAGGCCGTTCAGCGTCGAGTCGAACAGATAGTCGCCGACCACCACGATTCCGGGATGTTCCTTCGGCTCGGGCCGGTGGTTGGTCATGACGTCGCGCACGGGCAAGCCGCCCGGAATCGCGTTCACCGAGGACAGCCAGCGGTGGATCTTGCCTTCCATGAAATGCGCGCGTGCATCGCCGAGCGATGCCGGAAGCGATTTCAGCGCGGCATCGATCAGCTCCCGGTCGGAGAGATTCGCAAAGGCCAGCGCATCGGAGCCCGGAATCAGCCAGTTCAGCACGCCGTGCTTGCCCACATCATGGCGGGCGCCCTCGTTATAGACGCAGCAACCGCCAAAGGCTTCCGACATGAACCAGGCGCCGGCGATCTTGTCGCCCCAGAACGGCGTGTCGAACAGGATCGAGACACGCAAATAGTGCGCAGGACGGTCGAAGTACGCGACGTGCTTGACCATCGACTTGCGGAGCTGTTCGCCTTCCCAGCCGACGGTCCCAAGCCAGGAATGCGGCAGACAGACCAGCACAAGGTCGAAGTCGCGCGTCTCCGGCCCCTTGCCGTTCATCATCTTGAGTTGATAGCGGCCGGTCGGCGCCTTGCCGACCGTGAGGATTCGGTGATTGAGCTGGATGTCGGCATTGACCTCCGACTGGAGGCACTCGATGAGCTGCTCGTTGCCGTTCTGGATGGAATAGAGGCCGATATAGCCGTCGACATCCATCAGGTAGTTCTTGAGCGCGTTGAGCCCGTTGGTGTTGTGGCTCTCGGTCGCGAGGTCCGAGCGCGCCATCACCTTGAAGAATCGCTTTGCGGTCTCGTCCTCGACCTCCTCGTCGAGCACCTGTTCGGCGGTCTTGTAGGCCCAGGGATTCTCGTTGTCGTGCGCGCCGACACCCTCGTAGTACTCGATCGGCGTCATCGCCTCGGCGCAGCGCTTACGGAACGCCTCGATTGCGGCTGCGGTCTTGGCACCGTATTTGCGGCGCATGCCCGCGACGTCGTTGAGGAGCTCACCGCCGAACTGCACCTGCTCGGCATCCATCGGAATGGTCTGCAGGCCGAAATGCTGGATCAACTCGCGCAACGGATCCGGCCCGGTCATCGAGTAGTCGTAGATCTCGGCAACGCCGGCCTCGTACATCGCGGGCGCGGAATCGAATTTGCGCGTGACGATCTTGCCGCCGAGCCGGTCGGATGCCTCGTAGATGGTGACGCGGCAGAGGTCGCCAAGCTTGCGCTTCAGATACCAAGCGCTCATCAGCCCGCCGGGGCCGCCGCCTACGATTGCGAGATCAAGCATGAGAATTCCGTGGTCTCCGGCCCGCCCCCTTCACGGGACCACCGGTCTAAGCTCTCCTAGCAGAAGCGCTTTTGCGCCTGAAGGAAAGATGAACAAAGGTTGATCCTGCACCGCAACAGGGAAACAAAGCAGCAAAAAGGCCGGCTTTCGCCGGCCTTTTCAGTGTCCTCGGTATTCCTACGGATGAACGATCATTCCGCAGGTGGCAGCGCCATCGGCTCCACTTCCGGCGCCGGCGGCACGACCGCCGCCTGCTTCTCGCGCTCGTCGAGGATCATCTTGTCGCGCTTCACAGCGACTTCGCGGATCTTCGCCATGGAGGCGCCGGTGCCTGCCGGAATCAGCCGGCCGACGATGACGTTCTCCTTGAGGCCTTCGAGCGGATCGACCTTGCCGTTGACCGCCGCTTCCGTGAGGACTCGGGTGGTCTCCTGGAACGAGGCCGCCGAGAAGAAGGAGCGGGTCTGAAGGCTCGCCTTGGTGATGCCGAGCAGAACCGGCGTCCCCGTGGCGATCTTCTTGCCCTCTTCCTTGGCCTTCGCGTTGATCTGGTCGAACTCGATCTTGTCGATCTGCTCGCCCGAGATCATGTCCGTGTCGCCCTGGTCGGTGACTTCCACCTTCTGGAGCATCTGACGGACGATCACCTCGATGTGCTTATCGTTGATGAGCACGCCCTGGAGCCGATAGACCTCCTGGATCTCGTTGACCAGATAGGCCGCGAGTTCCTCGATGCCCTTGACCGCCAAAATGTCGTGCGGCGCCGGATTGCCTTCCACGATGAAGTCGCCCTTTTCGACGACGTCGCCGTCCTGAAGGTGGATGTGCTTGCCCTTCGGGATCAGGTACTCGCGCGCCTCTTCGGTCTTGTCCATCGGCTCGATCGAGATGCGACGCTTGTTCTTATAGTCGCGCCCAAACCGGATGGTGCCCGCGATTTCGGCGATGATCGCCGCATCCTTCGGACGCCGAGCCTCGAACAGTTCCGCCACCCGCGGCAGACCGCCGGTGATGTCGCGCGTCTTGGCGCTTTCGGTCGAGACACGGGCGAGAATGTCGCCCGCCTGGACCTTGGCGCCGACATCGACCGACAGAATGGCATCGACCGACAGCATGTAGCGGGCATCGCCGCCACGGGCGAGCTTGAGCACCTTGCCGTCCTTGCCCTTGATCACGATGGCGGGACGCAGGTCCCCGCCGCCGCGCATCGAGCGCCAGTCGATGACCACGCGCTTGGCAATACCGGTGGCCTCGTCGAGCGTTTCCGAGATCGACTGTCCCTCGACCAGATCCTCGAAGCCGATAGTACCTTCGACCTCGGTGAGGAGCGGACGGGTGTAGGGATCCCATTCCACGATACGCTGGCCACGCTTGACCATGTCGCCCTCGTCGACGTGCAGGCGCGAACCGTACTGAATACGGTGCGTCGCACGCTCGGTGCCGTCGGCATCGACGATCGCGATCACCATGTTGCGAACCATCGCGACCAGGTGGCCTTCGCTATTGCGGGCGATGGCCTTGTTCCTGATCACGATCTTGCCGTCGAAGTTGGATTCGACGAAAGATTGCTCGTTCAGCTGCGCCGCACCGCCGATGTGGAAGGTGCGCATGGTGAGCTGGGTGCCCGGCTCGCCGATCGACTGGGCCGCGATGACCCCGACCGCTTCGCCGTGGTTGACCGGCGTGCCGCGAGCGAGATCGCGGCCGTAGCACTTGCCGCAGATGCCGTTGACGAGCTCGCAGGTCAGCGCCGAGCGGATCTTCACCTCCTGGACGCCGCCCTGATGGATGGCATCCAGATGGCTCTCTTCCATCAGCGTACCGCGCTTGAAGATCACCTTGCCCGTGCTGTCACGCACGTCTTCGCAGGCCGTGCGTCCGAGGATGCGCGAGCCGAGCGAAGCGACCACGGTGCCGGCATCGACGATGGCGCGCATCTTGATGCCGAGCTTGGTGCCGCAATCGTCCTGCGTGATGATGCAATCCTGCGCGACGTCGACGAGACGACGGGTCAGATAGCCGGAGTTCGCGGTCTTCAACGCGGTGTCCGCGAGGCCCTTGCGGGCGCCGTGGGTCGAGTTGAAGTACTCGAGCACCGAGAGGCCTTCCTTGAAGTTCGAGATGATCGGCGTCTCGATGATCTCGCCCGACGGCTTGGCCATCAGGCCGCGCATGCCGGCGAGCTGGCGCATCTGGGCCGGCGAACCGCGGGCACCGGAGTGAGCCATCATGTAGATCGAGTTGATGTCGGCATCCGCCCCACTCGCCGTCTTCTTGGTCGAGGAGATCTCCTTCATCATCGCCTTGGCGATTTCTTCCGTGGCCTTCGACCAGGCGTCGACGACCTTGTTGTACTTCTCGCCATGGGTAATCAGACCGTCGTTGTACTGCTGCTCGAAATCCTTCGCCAGCGTACGGGTAGCGTCGACGATCTTCCACTTGGAGTGCGGCACGACCATGTCGTCCTTGCCGAACGAGATGCCGGCCTTGAACGCGTTGTAGAAGCCGAGCGCCATGATGCGGTCGCAGAAGATCACCGTCTCCTTCTGGCCGCAGTGGCGGTAGACCTGGTCGATGACGCCGGAGATCTCGCGCTTGGTCATCAGCTTGTTGATGATCTCGTACGGAACGCGCGGGTTCTTCGGCAGCAAATTGCCCAGCATGACGCGGCCGGCGGCGGTCTCGATCCAGCGCCTGGAGATCTTGCCGGTCTCGTCGATGCCTTCCCACCGGTACTTGATCTTGGTGTGGAGGTGGATGACCTTCGCGTGCAGCGCGTGCTCGAGCTCCGCCATCTCGCCGAAGATCTTGCCCTCGCCGGGCAGGCCTTCGCGCATGATGGAGACGTAGTAGAGACCGAGCACGATGTCCTGCGACGGCACGATGATCGGCTGGCCGTTCGCCGGATGCAGGATGTTGTTGGTCGACATCATCAGGACGCGCGCTTCCAGCTGCGCTTCCAGCGACAGCGGAACGTGCACGGCCATCTGGTCGCCGTCGAAGTCGGCGTTGAACGCGGCGCAGACCAGCGGGTGGAGCTGGATCGCCTTGCCCTCGATCAGCACGGGCTCGAACGCCTGGATGCCGAGGCGATGCAGCGTCGGTGCGCGGTTGAGCAGCACGGGATGCTCGCGGATGACCTCGTCCAGGATGTCCCAGACCTCGGGCCGCTCCTTCTCGACCAGCTTCTTGGCCTGCTTCACGGTGGTGGACAGGCCCTTGGCGTCAAGCCGCGAGTAGATGAACGGCTTGAACAGTTCGAGCGCCATCTTCTTCGGCAGACCGCACTGATGCAGGCGCAGCTCGGGACCGACCACGATCACCGAACGGCCCGAATAGTCGACGCGCTTGCCGAGCAGGTTCTGACGGAACCGGCCCTGCTTGCCCTTGAGCATGTCGGCGAGCGACTTCAGCGGACGCTTGTTGGCACCGGTGATGACGCGGCCACGGCGGCCGTTGTCGAACAGCGCGTCGACAGCCTCCTGAAGCATGCGCTTCTCGTTGCGGATGATGATGTCCGGCGCGCGCAGCTCCATCAGCCGCTTCAGGCGGTTGTTGCGGTTGATGACGCGGCGGTAGAGATCGTTGAGGTCCGAGGTCGCGAAGCGGCCGCCATCCAGCGGCACCAGCGGACGCAGGTCCGGCGGAATCACCGGAACCACCGTCATGATCATCCATTCCGGCTTGTTGCCGGAGTGGCGGAACGCTTCCACGATCTTCAGGCGCTTGGCGAGCTTCTTGTGCTTGATGTCGGAGTCGGTCTCCTGCATCTCCGCACGCAAGGTCAGCTCGAGCTTCTCGAGGTCCATGCCCTTGAGCAGCTCGCGAATCGCTTCCGCGCCGATCATGGCGGTAAAGGAATCCTGGCCGTATTCGTCCTGCGCCTTCAGATACTCGTCTTCCGACAAGAGCTGACGGTCCTTCAGCGCGGTGAGGCCCGGCTCGAGCACGACGTAATATTCGAAATAGAGGATCCGCTCGAGATCCTTCAACGTCATGTCGAGCAGGAGGCCGATGCGCGAGGGCAGCGACTTCAGGAACCAGATGTGGGCGACGGGGGCCGCGAGCTCGATATGGCCCATGCGCTCGCGCCGGACGCGCGACAGCGTGACCTCGACCGAGCACTTCTCGCAGATGATGCCCTTGTACTTCATGCGCTTGTACTTGCCGCACAAGCACTCGTAGTCCTTGATCGGCCCGAAGATGCGGGCGCAGAATAGGCCGTCGCGCTCGGGCTTGAAGGTACGGTAGTTGATGGTTTCCGGCTTCTTGATCTCGCCGTACGACCAGGACAGAATCTTCTCGGGGCTCGCGATCGAGATCCGGATCTGGTCGAAGACCTGAGCCGGCGTCGTCGGATTAAAGAGATTCATAATTTCTTGGTTCATCGTCTTCTCCTCGCGTGCCGGTCGCCTCCGGCAGCAAATTCGAAAATCACTATGCGGGGCGCCCTGCCCTCGCGATTCCAGGACTGGGCGCCGATGCCCGGCCATTCAGGCCGGGCATGAGGGTCGTATTACTCGGCCGCTTCCGCCGTCCCCGGTCCGACCTTGGAATTGTGCAGATCGACGTTGAGGCCGAGCGAGCGCATTTCCTTGACCAGCACGTTGAACGATTCCGGAATACCGGCCTCGAAGGTGTCGTCGCCACGCACGATCGCCTCGTACACCTTGGTACGGCCGGCGACGTCGTCCGACTTCACGGTCAGCATCTCCTGGAGCGTGTACGCCGCGCCGTAAGCCTCGAGCGCCCACACTTCCATTTCGCCGAAGCGCTGACCGCCGAACTGCGCCTTGCCGCCCAGCGGCTGCTGGGTAACGAGCGAGTACGGACCGATCGAACGCGCGTGGATCTTGTCGTCGACGAGATGGTGCAGCTTGAGCATGTAGATGTAGCCCACCGTCACCTTGCGGTCGAAGGCGTCGCCGGTGCGGCCGTCATAGACGGTCGACTGGCCCGAAGCGTCCAGACCGGCAAGCTTCAGCATCTCCTCGATGTCGGCTTCCTTGGCGCCGTCGAACACCGGCGTCGCGATCGGAACGCCGCGGCTCAGATTGTGGCCGAGCTCGATCAACTCGTTGTCGTTGAGCGACTTGATCGTCTCGTCCTCGCCGTAGACCTTCTTCAAGGTTTCCTTCAGCGGCCGGATGTCCTGCTTCGACAAATAGGCATCGACCGTCTGGCCGATACGCTTGCCGAGGCCGGCACAGGCCCAGCCGAGATGGGTCTCGAGGATCTGTCCGACGTTCATGCGCGATGGCACGCCGAGCGGATTGAGCACGATGTCGGCATGCGTACCGTCTTCGAGGAACGGCATGTCCTCGATCGGCACGATCTTCGACACCACGCCCTTGTTGCCGTGGCGGCCGGCCATCTTGTCGCCGGGCTGGATCTTGCGCTTCACCGCGACGAAGACCTTGACCATCTTCATCACGCCGGGCGGCAATTCGTCACCGCGCTGAAGCTTTTCGACCTTGTCGAGGAAGCGCTGTTCCAGCCCCTTCTTCGACTCGTCGTACTGCTTCCGCATGGCCTCGATCTCGGCCATCAGCTTGTCGTTCGGCGAAGCGAACAGCCACCACTGCGACTTCGGGTACTCCTCGAGCACCGCACGGGTGATCTTGGTGTCCTTCTTGAAGCCCTTCGGACCGGCGATGCCCTGCCGTCCTTCGAGCAGCTCGGCAAGACGGTTGTAGACGTTGCGGTCCAGGATCGCCTGCTCGTCGTCGCGGTCCTTGGCCAGACGCTCGATCTCTTCCCGCTCGATCGCCAGCGCACGCTCGTCCTTGTCGACGCCGTGCCGGTTGAACACGCGCACTTCGACGATGGTGCCCTGCACGCCCGGAGGAACGCGCAGCGAGGTGTCGCGGACGTCGGAAGCCTTCTCGCCGAAGATGGCGCGCAGGAGCTTTTCTTCCGGCGTCATCGGGCTTTCGCCCTTCGGCGTGATCTTGCCGACCAGGATGTCACCGGCGCGTACTTCCGCGCCGATGTACACGATGCCGGCTTCGTCGAGGTTCTTCAGCGCTTCTTCCGAGACGTTCGGAATGTCGCGGGTGATTTCCTCGGGTCCGAGCTTGGTGTCGCGGGCCATTACCTCGAATTCTTCGATATGAATTGAGGTAAACACGTCTTCCTTCACGATCCGCTCGGAGAGCAGGATCGAGTCTTCGAAGTTGTAGCCGTTCCACGGCATGAACGCGACGAGCACGTTCCGGCCGAGCGCGAGCTCGCCGAGATCGGTCGACGGACCGTCGGCGATGATGTCGCCCTTCTTGACAATGTCGCCGACCTTCACCAGCGGACGCTGGTTGATGCAGGTCGACTGGTTGGAGCGCTGGTACTTCATCAGCCGGTAGATATCGACGCCCGACTTGGTCGGATCGAGATCTTCCGTGGCGCGGATCACGACGCGGGTGGCGTCGATCTGGTCGATCACGCCCGAACGGCGCGCCGCGATCGCAGCACCCGAGTCACGCGCAACCACGCCTTCCATGCCGGTGCCGACGAACGGCGCTTCGGCGCGAACCAGCGGCACCGCCTGGCGCTGCATGTTCGAGCCCATCAGCGCGCGGTTGGCGTCGTCGTTCTCGAGGAACGGGATCAGCGCGGCCGCGACCGAAACGAGCTGCTTCGGCGACACGTCCATGTAGTCGACCTTGTCCGGGGTGACCGGCAAGACTTCGCCGGCGTGACGGCAGACCACGAGATCTTCGGTGAAGCGGCCCTTCGGATCGAGCGGCACGTTGGCCTGCGCGACCGTGTAGCGGCCCTCTTCCATCGCCGAGAGGTACACGACCTCGTCGGTGACGCGGCCGTCCTTGACCTTGCGGTAAGGCGTCTCGACGAAGCCGTACTTGTTCACGCGCGCGAAGGTCGCGAGCGAGTTGATCAGGCCGATGTTCGGACCTTCCGGCGTCTCGATCGGGCAGATGCGGCCGTAATGCGTCGGATGCACGTCGCGGACCTCGAAGCCGGCGCGCTCGCGGGTCAGACCGCCCGGTCCAAGTGCCGACAGGCGGCGCTTGTGGGTGATCTCCGACAGCGGGTTGGTCTGGTCCATGAACTGCGAGAGCTGCGAGGAGCCGAAGAACTCGCGCACGGCGGCGGCCGCCGGCTTGGCGTTGATCAGGTCCTGCGGCATGACCGTGTCGATGTCGACCGAAGACATGCGCTCCTTGATCGCGCGCTCCATGCGGAGCAAGCCGATGCGGTACTGGTTCTCCATGAGCTCGCCGACCGAACGCACACGGCGATTGCCGAGATGGTCGATGTCGTCGATCTCGCCCTTGCCGTCGCGCAAATCCACCAGCGTCTTGATGACGGAGAGGATGTCTTCCTTGCGGAGCGTGCGTTGGGTGTCGGGCGCATCGAGGTCGAGGCGCATGTTCATCTTGACGCGACCGACCGCCGAGAGGTCGTAGCGCTCGGCGTCGAAGAACAGTGACTGGAACATTGCCTGCGCCGAATCCAGCGTCGGCGGCTCGCCGGGACGCATCACGCGGTAGATGTCGAACAGCGCGTCCTCGCGCGTCATGTTCTTGTCGGCCGCGAGGGTGTTGCGGATGTAGGCGCCGACATTGACGTGGTCGATGTCGAGCAGCGGCAGCTCCTTGTAGCCGTGCTCGTTGAGAACCTTGATCGACTTGTCGGTGATCTCTTCACCGGCTTCCGCGTGGATCTCGCCGGTCTTGGGATTGACGAGGTCCTCGGCGATGTAGTTGCCGACGAGCTCAGCATCCGAGAGGCGCAGCGCCTTCAGCCCCTTCTCCTGCATCTGACGCGCACCGCGCACGGTGAGCTTCTTGCCGGCTTCGAGCACGACCTTGCCGGTATCGGCGTCGATCAGGTCGTTGATGGTCGAGTAGCCGCGGAAACGATTGGCGTCGAACGGAACGCGCCAGCCTTCCTTGATCCGCTTGTACTGGATCTTCTTGTAGAAGGTGCTGAGGATCGCCTCGCCGTCGAGACCAAGCGCGAACATCAGCGACGTCACCGGAAGCTTGCGGCGACGGTCGATACGCGCATAGACGATGTCCTTGGCGTCGAACTCGATGTCGAGCCAGGAGCCGCGATATGGGATCACGCGAGCGGCGAACAGCAGCTTGCCCGACGAATGGGTCTTGCCCTTGTCGTGGTCGAAGAACACGCCCGGCGAACGGTGCATCTGCGAGACGATGACGCGCTCGGTGCCGTTGACGATGAAGGTGCCGTTCATCGTCATGAGCGGGATGTCGCCCATGTAGACGTCCTGCTCCTTGATGTCCTTGACCGACTTCGCGCCGGTTTCCTCGTCGATATCGAACACGATGAGGCGTAGCGTCACCTTGAGGGGGGCCGCGAAGGTCATGCCGCGCTGGCGGCACTCGTCGACGTCGTATTTCGGCGGCTCGAACTCGTAGCGGACGAATTCCAGCATCGAGGTGCCCGAGAAGTCGGAGATCGGGAACACCGAGCGGAACACCGCCTGCAAGCCCTCGTCCGATCGACCGCCCTGGGGCTCGTCGACCATCAGGAACTGGTCATAGGACGCCTTCTGAACCTCGATGAGGTTCGGCATCTCGGCGACTTCCTTGATGTGTCCGAAGAACTTGCGAACGCGTTTGCGACCGGTGAATGTCTGCTGCGCCATCGTGGCCTCTCATTTTCGTCGCCCGATTTGGGCGCGCCCTCCGGAACGCGGCGACCGCCGCTCCCCGGGTTGAATTTTTCGAACCCGTCTTGGGGGCCGGAGACTCAGTTTCAGGTAGGAATGTCCTGAATCTGTTCTTCAGACCTTCAAAACGCAAAACGACGCGCGGGGCGCAGGAGCGCGCCCGCCCGTCACAACCAACCTCTTCACGGACTGCAAAAGCCCGAAATAGCTTGCTCTCCCAACGGCTTACAGGGAATGCGGCATCCCTGCCCACCGCGCTTTCGTGCTGCCGACCCGATATGGGGCGACATTAGTGCAGATTCGAGGGACAAACCCTCAAATCCCCACACTTTTTCGTGTTCGGCCTGCGTCGGGTCGTTCCGTCGCACGCCTTTTGCATCTGGCCCGCCCTTTCAGGGAGCGGACCGAGACCCCGGTTGCGATGATGCTCACCGGGATCTCGTGTCAGTAAGCGCTGCTTACTTGAGCTCGACCTTCGCGCCAGCCTTCTCGAGCTGGGCCTTGAGCTTCTCGGCTTCGTCCTTGTTCACGCCTTCCTTGACAGGCTTCGGCGCGCCCTCGACGAGGTCCTTTGCTTCCTTCAGGCCCAGGCCGGTGATGGCGCGGACTTCCTTGATGACCTCGATCTTCTTGTCGCCGGCAGCGGCAAGAACGACCGTGAACTCGGTTTTCTCTTCGGCCGGAGCGGCGGCAGCGCCACCACCAGCCGGGCCGGCCACGGCGACAGCCGCGGCAGCCGAAACGCCCCACTTCTCTTCGAGGAGCTTCGCGAGTTCGGCAGCTTCGAGCACGGTGAGGCTCGAGAGGTCGTCAACGATCTTCTGCAGGTCAGCCATTGTTCAGTTTCCTTGAATGTAAGTCTGGTTCGGGTTTGAGTTTTGCGAAGGGCGTCAGGCCGCTTCGCTCTTTGAGGCATAAGCCTGAATGACACGCGCGAGCTTGCCCGCGGGCGCGTTGGCGAGCTGAGCGATCTTGGTCGCCGGGGCCACAAGCAGGCCGACGATCTTGGCGCGCAGTTCGTCAAGCGACGGCAGCGAGGCAAGTGCCTTCACGCCGTCGACATTCAGGACGGTCGTTCCCATCGAGCCGCCAATGATGACGAACTTTTCGTTCGCCTTGGCGAATTCGACGGCGACCTTTGGCGCCGCTACCGGATCGTCCGAAGTGGCGATCACGGTCGGTCCCTTCAGCATGGGGCCGATGGCAACGACGTCAGTGCCTTCAAGAGCAATTTTGGCGAGACGGTTCTTCGAGACCTTCACCGAGGCGCCAGCCTGCTTCATCTGCGAGCGCAGCTTCTGCATCTGGGCAACGGTCAGGCCGGAATATTGGGCAACGACCGCGACGCTCGTGGTCTTGAAGACCCCATTGAGCTGTTCGACCGCTTCCTTTTTTGCCGCTCGTTCCACAGCAAGCTCTTTCCGGTTGGCGGTCATCGCGAAAGCGGGACCGCCGGGTTGCACCCATCGTCCCGCCCAAACCTGAACCTCAGGGCCAAACCCATCGGACACGCCGGGCAAGACGACAATTCAAAGCCTGCCCTCCGAGAGCCCGTTAGAGCCCACGGCGTGTCGAGGTCCGAACCAAACCCATTCCGCAACCGACCCTAAGGTGGCCACGAAGTGAAATCCGGTCTTCACCCGTCTATGCAGGCCATGCGATTAAGCCGTTGAGAAATCGGAATTCCCCGCGGGCGCCTGCAGTCTTGGACAGGACAAGGTCAGCCGGCGAACCGCCCGACCTCTGCCCGCACCCCACACCCGACGGTTTTCCCTCCCTTTCCAGCAAATCCTCACGGACGCCCTGAAAAGGAATGATCTCCATCGCTTGTTTTCGGAATGCGTGCACGAACGCGCCAGCCGAGGCCGGCACGTCCGGAAGCGGTTCTTTAACCGCTCGGGGCCTGCTTGCCAAGAGCAAAATTCACACCAGTTCCAATCCGTTGCCGCTCGCGCTTAACCATGGCCGAAAAGGGCCGGTTTCCGCTCATTTGACCGCGTAAGGCAACTTCTTGCCCTCGAAAAACGCGGTCAGGTTCGCCAGCACGCAGTTCTGCATGGCGACGTGCGATTCCAGGGTGTGGCCGCCAATATGGGGGGAGAACACGACGTTGGGCAGTGCCGTCAGCGCGTCAGGAGCGTGCGGTTCCTTGTCATAGACATCGAGACCGGCTCCAGCGATGGTCTTCTGGGTGAGCGCCAGCACCAGGGCTTTCTCATCGATCACCGAGCCGCGGGAGATGTTGACGACATAGCCGTCCGCCCCGAGGCGCTTGAGGATATCGGCGCTGACGGCATGCTGGGTCTCGGCTCCTGCCCGGACCGCGATCATCAGCACGCTGCACCAGTCGGCCAGCGCCTCCAAGGTCGGGAAATATTGATAGGGCAGATCGTACCTGCTGCGGCTGAAATAGCCGATCTCGCTCTCGAAGGACGCGCAGCGCGCTGCGATCTTGCGGCCGATCTCGCCCATGCCGTAGACCCCGATGCGGCGGCCCGGCATCCCGGCCTGCGGGCGCATCATCGGCGAGGGCTTTGACGCGGCCCAATCGCCGCTTCGGACGTACTGGTCGGCCACCAGGATTCGCCGCGTCGCCGCGAGCATCAGGGTCATCGCGATGTCGGCGACGGAGGCCGCATTGGCACCCGGGCTATGTCCGACCGCAATATTGCGGGCAGCAGCGGCCTTCAGGTCAACACCGTCATAGCCGGTGCCGTAGCAGACGATGGCACCGAGCTTGGGAAACAGGTCCATCGCCTCCGCGCCCAGCGGCGTTCCGCCGGCGGTGAGCACTGCACGGATATCGCCGAGCGCGTCGGCCGAAAACATCTCCCGCGCCGGCTTGCCGCCGGTGTCGAGCAGCTCGAACCGCTCGGCGAAGCGCGCCATCATCGTCTTGGGAAAGCGCGAGTAGATCAGGACCTTGTCAGTCATTGTTCTTGTTTCCGGTGAACGCCGTCACAAACGACGAGGGGCGGAATCGGTTGCCCAATTCCGCCCCTCGCCTCATGTCATTTGCAAACCTTAGCCGAGAATGGTGCCCGGCTCGACCTTCACGCCGGGGCCCATCGACGAGGACACCGCAACGCGCTGGATGTAGGTGCCCTTGGAACCGGCCGGCTTGGCCTTGGAGACAGCGTCAGCCAAGGCCTTGATGTTTTCGACCAGTTTTTCCTCGGTGAACGAGGCCTTGCCGACGCCAGCCTGCAGGATGCCGGCCTTCTCGACGCGGAACTCGACCGAGCCGCCCTTGGCGCCCTTCACGGCGCCGGTGACGTCCATGGTCACGGTGCCGATCTTCGGGTTCGGCATCAGGCCGCGCGGGCCCAGCACCTTACCGAGACGACCGACCAGCGGCATCATGTCGGGGGTCGCAATACAACGATCGAAATCGATCGTGCCGTTCTGCACCTTCTCGACCAGGTCCTCGGCGCCGACGACGTCGGCTCCGGCAGCCTTGGCCTCGTCGGCCTTGGCGCCGCGGGCGAACACGCCGACGCGGAGCGTACGGCCGGTGCCGTTCGGCAGGGTCACAACGCCGCGGACCATCTGGTCGGCGTGACGCGGATCGACGCCGAGATTGATCGCGACCTCGATGGTCTCGTCGAACTTCGCTTTCGCGCGTTCCTTGACCATCTTGATGGCGTCTGCGAGCGGGTAAAGCTTTTCGCGATCAATACCTTCGCGGGCTTTGTTCAAACGTTTTCCGATTGCCATGACCGCTTACCCTGCCACTTCCAGACCCATCGAGCGGGCAGAGCCCTCGACCATCTTCATGGCCGCTTCGATGGAATCGCAATTGAGATCCTTCATCTTCTTCTCGGCGATCTCGCGCACCTGCGCTTTGGTCACCGCACCCGCCTTGTCACGGCCCGGCGCCTTGGAGCCGGACTGGATCTTGGCAGCCTGCTTGAGGAAGAAGGACATCGGCGGCGTCTTCATCTCGAACGTGAAGGAACGATCGGCGTAGATCGTAATCACGACGGGAATCGGGGTGTTTTTCTCTTCCTTCTGGGTCTGGGCGTTGAACGCCTTGCAGAACTCCATGATGTTGAGACCGCGCTGACCGAGCGCGGGACCGATCGGGGGCGAAGGATTCGCCGCACCGGCCGGGACCTGAAGCTTCAGGTATCCGGTCACTTTCTTTGCCATGTATCACTCCTGTTGGGCCGGCCTGGGCCGGCGGTTTCAGGTTCGTGGTCTGGGTCGGAGGCGGCTGGCGACCGCCCTCTCCCTCCCACGGCCTCTTGTTACGCGAGACCGAAGCCTCACGCCTACCCGATCAGACCTTCTCGACCTGACCGAATTCCAGTTCGACCGGCGTGGCGCGGCCGAAGATCGACACCGCGACCTTCACGCGCGAGCGCGCCTCGTCGATTTCCTCGACCACACCCGAGAACGAGGCAAACGGGCCATCGGCCACGCGCACGTTCTCGCCGATCTCGAACGACACCGACGCCTTCGGCCGTTCCACGCCCTCCTGCACCTGGTGCAGAATGCGCATGGCCTCGGCTTCCGAGATCGGCATCGGCTTGTTTTCCGCGCCGAGGAAGCCGGTCACCTTCGGCGTGTTCTTGATCAGATGAAACGCCTCGTCGGTCAGCTTCATCTTCACCAGCACGTAGCCCGGGAAGAACTTGCGCTCGGCGTCGATCTTGCGGCCGCGGCGCACTTCCGTGACCTTCTCGGTCGGAACCAGCACCAGCTCGAACAGCTCCTCGAGCCCGCGCTGCTTGGCCTGCTCGCGGATCGATTCGGCGACCTTCTTCTCGAAGTTCGAATAGGCGTGGACGATGTACCAGCGCTTGTCAGACAATTGAGCCGTTGCTGTTGCCATCAGTGAATGCCCAGAAGGAAGGTGATGAGGACGCGGATGATCTGGTCGGCGGCGAAGAAGAAGATCGAGGCAACGGCGACCATGACGAACACCATGATGGTGGTGATCGTGGTCTCGCGGCGGGTCGGCCAGGTGACCTTGGCGGTCTCCGAGCGGACTTCCTGCAAGAACTTGAACGGGCTGACTGCCATCGTTTGATGTCCAACGTCCGTCGACAGACGCGAATGAATTTCAGGGATCCGAACAGCCGCCGTTGGCCCAGCCCTCTGTCGAAGGATGAGCCGGAAATCGGGCTCGATTGTTCGGGGATTCAAAGCCGCGCCGGAAATCCGCGTCTAACGGGCCGGCTGCGAGTGCGCGGTATCTACTTCGGATGGGACCAAAGGTCAAGATAGAGAGGGCCCGCGCGCCCAAAACGATCTCCGCGGGCGAACGACCAGAGATCAGGCCGATCAAGGGCTTATCTGCCGCCTGCAAAGCGCAGTCCCAGCGCCTCAGCCGGTTCCTCGCAGAACGAGACCACCGGGGCCCCCTCACCTGCAGCCCCTTTTGGCGACCCCCTCAAGGTCAGTCGGCCCGATCGATCGTCGAAATGCTCGGCAACGGCACAACGAACTTTCCGCCCTCGGCGAAATAGCCGCCTCCAGTCGGCCGCAGGGTCGCGGCATGGCTGAGGACAAGCTCTTCAACTAATACGAACGTCAGGACGTCTTGCCGACGTTCGGGAATTTCAATTCCGCCGCCGAACTGCCGGGCACGATGCGAGCCGGCTACGACACGTGTTCAGCCATATCATCAACCTCGCGCGCTACGTGCTCGGATCGCCGCCGGCAGTCGCCGAAAGCAACATCGAGAGCTCGGGCGCGGCGACCGTGACACTCGACTCGACGGCGTCGCCTGCGCGCTGCAGCTCGCGAATGGATCCAAAGGCGTCTGGCGCGAGGGGCTGAGCAACGCGTTCGAGCTGGGCGCGCTGACCATCGAATTGCCACCGCCTTTTGCCGAGCAGGAGGCGGAGGTCGTTCTCCATCAGCAAGGACAACCCACGGAATTGTCTCGCGGCAAGGTTGGGCGTTTCGGCGTCAGGCCGAGGCATTCGTCGCCGATATCGTGGAGCAGAGGACGCCGTGGCTTCCGGCGCAGATTCCGTGGCCGACATCGCCCTTCGGAGGCGATCTGGAAACGGCAGATCATCGCCTAGGGCTGCGCCATCCAGCAATATCCAGCCGACGGCTAATCGCCCACATCCCAGTTAAGTGTTTGATTGGTTGGCAGGAGTGGCAGGGCTCGAACCTGCGACCCCCGGTTTTGGAGACCGGTGCTCTACCAATTGAGCTACACTCCTACGGACCCTGCGTTGCCGCGCGGATCAGGCCGCTTTGAAGCACAAGGGGCGGCCGGATTGCAAGGCCGGATTGCAAGGGTGAAGCGCGCTGGCTTCGCTTGTTTGTGCCGCGCCTTCTGGGCCACAGTCCGCTCCGAACAATAATAAGCACCGGGAGTACCCATGACTGCCCAAGCGTCCGCGACAGCCGCCCCTCGCCCCTCGATCGCCGCGAAGACCCCGCCCCTGCCGGAATCCCGCCCCGAGACGCTCGGGCTGTCGCGCCCTCGCCTCGAGACCATGTCGGACGCCTTCAAGCGCGAGATCGACAAGGGAACCGTGCCGGGCGTCACCGTGCTGGTGGCACGGCACGGTCAGGTCGGATGGTTTGAGGCGCTCGGGAAACAGAGCCCGACGGGCGCGGCGCCGATGGCGCATGATTCGATCTTCCGCATTTTCTCGATGACCAAGCCGATCGTGTCGGTCGGCGTCATGACGCTGGTCGAGGACGGCCACCTGCTCCTTGCCGACCCCGTCGCGAAATTCATCCCGGAGTTCGCCAACCAGAAGGTCGGCGTGGTCAGCGGCGGCAAGCTGGAACTGGTTCCGCCGAAGCGCCCGATGACGGTGCAGGACCTGCTCCGCCACACCTCCGGCCTGACCTACGAGCACCAGGGCGACGGCCCCGTGCACAAGATCTATCAGGACTCGCGGGTGCGCAGCCGCAAGATCACCAATGCCGAGCACGCCGCCCTGGTCGCGAGCTTCCCGCTGGTCTGTCACCCCGGCGACGAGTTCAACTACAGCCGCTCCACCGACATCCTCGGGCGCATCATCGAGGTCGTCAGCGGCAAGTCGCTCGGCACGTACCTCACCGAGCGCATTCTCACGCCCTTGCAGATGGCCGAGACCGGCTTTGCGACAGCGGAGGTCAATGCCAACAGGCTCGCCGAGCCATTCGCGGCCGATCCCTGGACCGGCGACAAGGTCGCGCTGTTCAACATGCTCGAGCAGCCCATCATGGAGTCCGGCGGCGGCGGCCTCGTCTCCACCACCATGGATTATGCCCGCTTCGCGCTGATGCTGCGCAATGGCGGCACGCTCGACGGCAACAGGATCATCGGCCGCAAGACGCTGGAGCTGATGGCCTCCGATCATCTCGGCCCGAACGTCGTGACCAACGGCACGCTGCTGTCGCCTGGCCATGGTTTCGGCCTCGGGTTCGCGGTGCGCCGCGAAGCCGGCATCGCGCCCTTCCCCGGCAGCGTCGGCCAGTTTTTCTGGAGCGGCATCGCGGGGACGTTCTTCTGGATCGATCCGAAGGAGGATCTGTTCGTCGTGTTCATGAGCCAGGGCCCGGGGCAGCGCGATCATACGCGTACGCTGGTGCGGGATCTGGTGTACGCGGCGGTGGATTGAGGCGGCGCCGCTATGCGCGGCGCTGCATCACATTTTCGCTGTCATGCCCCGGCTTGACCGGGGCATCCAGTACTCCGGGGCGGATGTGGCGAGAGCGAGCTCTCCAACGAAGGCCGCGGAGTACTGGATCGCCCGCCTTCACGGGCGATGACACCTATTGGGGCCTCAACTGATCGTCGCGCCGCCGTCGATCACCATGGTCTGGCCGGTCATGAAGTCGCCGGCCTTCGAGCCCAGGAACACCGCGGCGCCCGCGATCTCGTCGGGGATGCCGATGCGCAGCAGCGGCGAACGCGCAGTCGAGGCTTTCAGGTTCTCCGGATTGTCCCACAACGCTTTCGCGAAATCGGTCTTGATCAGGCCGGGCGCGATGCAGTTCACGCGGATATTGTGCGGGCCATATTCGCAGGCCAAATTGCGCGCGAGCTGCATGTCGGCGGCTTTCGAGATCGCGTAGGCGCCGAGGATGGTCGAGCCTTTCAGGCCGCCGATCGAGGAGACGATGATGATCGAGCCATCCTTGCGCTCGATCATCTGCGGCACCACCATCGAGATCAGCCAGTTGTTGGCGACGATGTTGTTGTCCAGGATCTTCCTGAACTGATCGTCCGAGATGCCGGCGAGCGGGCCGTAATACGGGTTCGACGCGGCGTTGCAGACCAGCACGTCGATCTTGCCGAAGGCGCGGTTGCTCTCGTCGATGAGGTTCTGCAGATTTTCCTTCGACGAGATGTTGGCGGCGATCGCCACCGCCGTGCCCTTGCCGAACTTGTCGTTGATCCTCTTGGCGACCTGGTCGCAAACGTCGGCCTTGCGCGAGGAGATCACCACCTTGGCGCCGTGCTCGGCCATGCGCTCGGCGATCGCAAGCCCAATGCCGCGCGTCGAACCAGTGATGACGGCGACTTTCCCCTTCATGTCGAACAAGGTCATGTTTCTCTCCCAGAGTACGTTTTGATTGCTTGAAGCTTACGCCGCGTCCGCGCCACCGGGCAATTGCTCAGGCGAGCTTCTTGACTTCCGGTCCCGCGGGTTGATGCATCGCCGCATGCGCATCGTCCGCGATCCACGGCTGCTGGTTCACCATCGGCAGCCGCCAGACATTGCGTTCGGGGCTTGCGAAATAGTCGAGCCGCGTCACCGAGCAATTGTCGATATCGAACGCGAGCCCTCGCTCCGGCTGATTGTCGAGCGCCAGCCCCAGCGCCGCCTTGATGGTGCCGCCATGTGCGACCGCGATCACGTCCTGCCCGGCGGCCTCATTGTTGATCCGCTCGATGGTGCGGCGGGTGCGGTTGTAGAGGTCCATGAAGCTTTCGCCGCCGGGTGCAGGCTCGTTGATGTCGGCAAACCAGCTCGAGCCGACGGGACGGCTGGCGATGAACTCGGCGCGGTTCATGCCCTGCCAGCGACCGAGATTCTGTTCGGCGAGGTCCGCCTCCCATTTCATCGATGCAGGCCTCGGGAATCCGGCCGCCCAGATCGCTTCGGCGGTCTGATGGGTGCGCATCAGATTGCTCGAATACCAGACCGCCTTGCGTGGCAGCACCTTGGCAACAGCATTGAAGACGTAGGTATCGCTGGTGTCGCAGGCGAGATCGGACTGACCGTAGATGTTGCCACCGTCATTGCGCACGGGCGCGTGACGGACCCACCACCAGCGTGTCGTGACCACTTTGGGCTTGTCTGCACCTGCCATCGAAACCCTTCCATCCCGTCTGATGTCGCTGTACGTCAGTAGCGAACGTGTCTCAAGACACTTTACCGTTTGAAATCTTGTTTGAAATTCCGTCGCGCGGCAAGCGTCGCGCGCGAACCAAAGGGAGAAACCGCATGGGCCGTCTGCAAGGCAAATCCGTCATCATCACCGGTGCCGGCAGCGGCATCGGCCGCGCGGCCGCGCTGCTGTTCACCAGGGAAGGCGCCAAGCTAATCGCGGTCGATCGCAGCGAGGCGGTGAAGGAGACGGTCGACGAGGTGAAGAAGGCCGGCGGTGTCGCGGAAGCCATGATGGCGGATGCGGGCTCCGAAAAGGACGTCATGGCCGTGATCGACAAGGCGGTGAAGACGCACGGCCGGCTCGACGTGATCTGGGCCAATGCCGGCGTCTCCGGCGGACTCGTTCCGCTCGGCGAGCAGACCGTCGAGCAATGGCAGGAAGTCTTGCGCATCAACCTGATCGGGCCGTTTCTCGCGGTGAAGCATGCGATGCCGCACATGGTGAAGCAGCAGTCCGGCGCGATCGTGCTCACCGCGTCCGTCGCGGGCCTCAAGGCCGGCGCCAGCGGACATCCCTATGCCGCGAGCAAGGCCGGCGTCATCTCCCTGGTGCAGACCACCGCCTATTCGCTCACCGGCACCGGTGTGCGCATCAACGCGGTGTGCCCGGGCCTGATCGAGACCGGCATGACCAAGCCGATCTTCGACCGCGCCAAGGAGCGCGGCACCGCCGACAAGATCGGCCAGCTCAATCCGCTCAAGCGCCCCGGCCAGCCGCACGAGCTCGCCGCGATGGGACTGTTCTTGGCCAGCGACGAGGCGTCGTACGTCAATGGCCAGGCCTTCCCGGTGGACGGCGGACTGACGGCGTCGATGCCGTATACGGGGAAGCCGGTTTAGTTCACGCACTCTCGCGTCCCGGAGGCGCTGCAGCTTTCTCACGCTGCTGCGCTGCGTCCGGGGCACGAGACAGAAGTTTTGGCGCGCAACTGCTTCAGCATCGTCATTGCGAGCACAGCGAAGCAATCCAGAGTCTTTCCGCGGCGTCAGCCTGGATTGCTTCGCTGTGCTCGCAATGACGGAGTCTGTGCTCGCAATGACGGAGTCTGTGGGTGGCAGGGTCGCGCTTCCATTCGCATTCCCGTTCGCAGACACACCTTCGCCCTCTCGCGGCTTGTTCGCCCGAGCTTTGCTTGGTCGCCTCACCCTCGAATGAAAGAGGGCGCAGGGAAGACCGGGCGCCGGCTGGCACCCGCGGTCCACTGTGCGAAGTTGCAGTAAAAAATCTGCACAGCGGCATACAGGTGAAGCCAAAACGTCCGGCCTTCCCTGCGCAGCGGTTTTACGGCTTATGCCGTGCTCTCCCCGGGGAGCGATGCA